>NZ_JBIUXX010000043.1:26873-54857 GCF_044744235.1 Pseudomonas sp. NPDC087346 | reverse complement strand
TTTTGATGAGCCTTGGTTCTCGGTTACAACGCAGGACCTTGTGGGAGCTGGCTTGCCAGCGATAGCGGTGGGTCAGTTGGCAACAATTCTGGATGTGCCGACGCCATCGCGGGCAAGCCCGCTCCCACAGGTTTTGCGGTGGACATAAATTTTGTCGACGCCACGAACATTGTAGGAGTGAGCCTGCTCGCGAAGGGGCCCTCAATCCAGACCGAGTTTTTTCAATCGATAGCGCATCGACCTGAACGACAAACTCAAGCGCTGCGCCGCTGCCGTGCGATTCCAGCGGGTTTCTTCCAGGGCCTGCAAGATCAGTTTGCGTTCGACGTTTTCCAGATAGTCCTCCAGATTGTCGATCTGGGTCAGGTCCGGTACGCCGCTGTCCGCTGCGCAATTACCCTCGCTCAACCGCAGGTCTTGCGCCTCGATCGTACGGTTTTCACACAAGGTGTGCGCCCGCTCGAGGACGTTTTCCAGCTCCCGCACATTGCCTGGAAAACGATAGCCTTTGAGTGCTTCCAGCGCCTGAGGATGCAGCCGCGCAGCTGGTTGGCCGCTGCCATTGGCCAGGCGCTTGAGCATATGCCCGGCCAGCACTTCGATGTCATCGCGACGTTCGCGCAGTGAAGGCACGCGCAGTTCGATCACATTCAGTCGGTAATACAGATCCTGCCGGAAACGCTCGGCAGCGACCTCTGTTTCGAGGTCCTTGTGCGTGGCGCAAAGGATGCGCACATCAACCACGGTTTCCTGCTGACCGCCGACGCTGCGCACCGCTTTTTCCTGAATCGCCCGTAGCAGTTTCACCTGCATCGGCAACGGCAAGTCTGCGACTTCATCAAGAAACAGTGTGCCACGATGGGCTGCCTGAAACAGCCCGGGTTTGTCCTCGACTGCGCCGCTGAAACTGCCTTTGCGGTGACCGAAAAATTCGCTTTCCATCAGTTCCGAAGGAATCGCACCGCAGTTCACCGGCACAAACGGCTGACTGGCGCGTGGGCCCTGTTCGTGAATCAGTCGAGCGGCCAGTTCCTTGCCGCTGCCGGATTCGCCGCTGATATAAACCGGCGCCTGGCTGCGGGCCAGTTTGTCGATCTGTTTGCGCAGATTGCGCATCGGTAGTGAATCACCGAGCAATCGCCGGTCAATCGATGTACTGGCGACGCCTGCCGCCGGCATCTTCAGCGCGGTGCTGACCAGTTCGCGCAAGCGCGTGAGGTCCACCGGTTTGGTGAGAAAGTCGAAAGCCCCGGCCTTCAACGCGTTGATCGCCGTTTCCAGACTGCCATACGCGGTGATCATCGCCACCGGCAGTTGTGGATAACGTTGCTGTATGTGCTGCACCAACTCCAGCCCCGTGCCGTCGGGCAGGCGCATGTCGGTCAGGCACAGATCGAAGGTATTGCGCTGCAACAGTGCCTGGGCTTCGCCGAGGTTGCGCGCGCTGAAGGTGTCGAGTTTCATCCGTCCCAGGGTGATTTCCAGGAGTTCGCGGATATCCGGCTCGTCGTCGACGATGAGGATTTTTTGCCGTGGGCTCGTGTTCAACTTTGTTTCCGTCCGTGAGCAAAGGTGATGCGAAAGCAGCCGCCGCCTTGGCGTGATTTGAAGTCTAGGCGCGCTTGATTGCTTTCGCACAGCTCACGGGACAGATAAAGCCCAAGGCCTGTGCCTTGGCTGCTAGTGGTGAAGAACGGTTCGAACAAATGCGTCTGCTGATCCAGCGGCACACCGGGGCCGTTGTCCTGCACTTCAAGCACCGCCAACTGGCTCTCGGGGTCGACGAACAGCGCCAGCCAGACTTCGGCCTGATCGTGGAGCAGGGCGCTGTGGCGCCAGCCGTTGCGTAACAGGTTGTCGAGAATTTGCGTGAGCTGGTCGGGGTCCATCAGGGTCATGAAGTCACCTGAATTGATCCGCAGATGAACCTGCTGGCGCTCGGTGGCCTGCTCGCGGCTTTCTTCGACGAAGTGTTCCAGCCATGGCTTGAGGTCCAGGCGCTGCGGGGCGGCCTGCTGGCGGCGGGACAGTTGCAGGACGTTTTCAATGATTCGGTTCATGCGCTGCGAGTGATCTTGAATGATCTGCGTCAGACGCCGATCCGCGCTATCGAGTTCCTCGGATTCGCCCATTAGCTGCGCTGCATGGCTGATTGCGCCCAGCGGATTGCGGATTTCATGAGCGATACCGGCGGTGAGTCGGCCCAGCGCGGCGAGTTTCAGTTGCTGGGCTTGTTGGGCGATTTGCGCGAGGTCTTCGAGAAAAATCAGGGTTTGCTGATTGGGGCTCTGATCGAGGGCGATGAAGTTAGGTTGCAGTTCCAGACCGTTGCCGGGGATTTTCAGGCTTTGCGGACGTAGCGTCGGATTGTTCAGCCACAGTTGCAGGCGCTCGACCAACACGGGCGAAAAGTCGTCGAGTAAATGTCCTTCAAGATGCGATTGCGCCAGCAGATTCTGGGCGCCCTGGTTGGCCAGGAGCACCCGACGCTGCTCGTCGAGCACCAGAATCCCGGTGCGCATGCGCTGCAGGATCAGCGCGTTGAGGGCTTCGAGTCCCACCACTTCGCTGGCACGTTGTTCGGCAAGGTTCTCGCTGACTTCCAGGCGGCGGATCAGCCCTTGCACCAGCAGCGATGCGGCAAAACACAGTGCTCCGAGCGTGCCGGCTTGCAGGTAATCGTTGGCGCTCAGCGGATGACTGAAACTCAACAGAAAACTCAGGCCGACGATGCCGAGGGCACCAATGGCCGCAATCAGCAGGCCGATGCGTCGCCGCAGCAGGGTATTGCTGATCGCTACCGAAACGATCAGCAGGTTGCCAATCGCACTGGCTACCCCACCGGCGGCGTAAAACAGACCGCACAGCAGCAAGACATCGACCAATGCCAGGGTGAACAACTGCGACGGACGGCGGGTGTTCTCGAGGAACACCACCAGCAGAATATTCAGGATCAGATACAACCAGCTGCCGCTGCGCAGCAAGTCGTCGTTGGACGACGTCAGCAGCCGGTTGTCCATGTTGCTGGAGATCAGCAGCACCAGGGTGATGCCGACGCTCAGGCGGTAGAGGTGATAAAGGCGCAGCAGTCGCTGGGCCTGTTTGCTGTCGGCGTTGGCGGCCTCAGCGACCACTGGAACCGGGGCCTTGCTCAAGGTGAGCCTGGCTGCAATACCACTGTTGCTGAACGCTCAAGGCTCGGTCACGCGGTAAATGCACACCGCAATGGGCGCAACGCACCATCGGCGGGGCGTCTTGCTCGCGAGGGGCGTTATTGGATTGGGACGAGGCGGGCGCCTTGAATTTGCGCCACAGCCAGACCGCAGCAAATATCAGGACGATCCAGAACAGTAAACGAAGCATGATGAGCGGCTTTCCGACTAATGATTCGGCAGTTTAGCCAAGGTCCTGACAAGCGCACAGCCTATTAACGTGCGGCAATAAAAAAGGGAGATCCGAAGATCTCCCTTTTTGTGCAACCCGGTGTGTCAGTCGAACACGCCGAAGGTCATGTAGCTGAACCACGAGCGGTCGTCGTTGTTGCCAGCGGCCTCGTGTGTTTCTTCGATCACTTCGCCATTTTCGTCTTTCGGCTTGAGGTCGTTCGGGATCGCGTCTTTCGCGTCCTGGAACTGCTTTTGCACGTCCTGGTTGGCGCGGGTCTCGCCTGGCGGCAGCGGTGGACGCGATTCGATCAGGCCCAAAGTCGCCTTGCTCAGGAACGAACGGTTGTCCGCCTCGGCCACGCGTGGCACGAATTGACCGTCCTGCAGGGTCGGGTGATTCGGGTAGTTGAGCTTCAGCGTTTCCAGGCTGGTAGCCGCCAGTTCGTCCAGGTGCAGACGCTGATAGGCTTCAGTCATTACCGCCAGGCCGTCACCGACCGATGGGGTTTCCTGGAAGTTTTCCACTACGTAACGGCCACGGTTGGCGGCAGCAACATAAGCCTGACGGGTCAGGTAGTAGTCGGCCACGTGGATTTCGTAGGCCGCCAGCAGGTTGCGCAGATAAATCATGCGCTGCTTGGCGTCCGGCGCGTAGCGGCTGTTCGGGTAGCGGCTGGTCAGCTGGGCGAACTCGTTGTAGGAGTCGCGCGCAGCGCCCGGATCACGCTTGGTCATGTCCAGCGGCAGGAAGCGCGCCAGCAGGCCAACGTCCTGGTCGAAAGAAGTCAGACCTTTAAGGTAGTAGGCGTAATCGACGTTTGGATGCTGTGGATGCAAACGAATGAAACGCTCGGCGGCGGACTTTGCAGCTTCCGGCTCGGCGTTCTTGTAGTTCGCATAAATCAGCTCAAGCTGTGCCTGGTCAGCGTAGCGACCGAACGGATAACGCGATTCCAGAGCCTTCAGCTTGGCTGTAGCGCTGGTATAGCTATTGTTATCCAAATCTTGCTGGGCCTGCTGATACAGCTCGGCTTCGCTCAGGTTTTCGTCTACGACTTCCTTCGATGAGCAAGCAGCGGTCAATGCGAGGATGGCGATCAGCAGCAGGTGTTTCACTTGCATGGCGGCTTGCGTCCCTATGACGGCCGCTGTCATGGGCGTGGCCGTCCTGTAAAGATCAGCCCCCCGTAGAAAGCCTCGGGGCAAAAGACGCCGTATTTAACCACAAGCGCGCAGCCGAAACCAAAGGCTGTGCCGACGCCTAGTCAGAGCATGTCCGAGAAAATTGAACTTAGCGCAGAGGTGCCGTCCGAATTGGGCGGCCAACGCCTCGATCAAGTCGCCGCCCAACTCTTCGCTGAGCACTCTCGCTCGCGCCTTTCCGCCTGGATCAAAGAAGGTCGCCTGACTGTGGACGGGGCGGTCATCCGCCCGCGTGACATCGTGCATGGTGGTGCCATCCTTGAGCTGACCGCCGAGCAAGAAGCCCAGGGCGAATGGATCGCCCAGGACATCGAACTCGACATCGTCTATGAAGACGACGACATTCTGGTGATCAACAAACCTGCGGGCCTGGTGGTGCACCCGGCTGCCGGTCACGCCGATGGCACCTTGCTCAACGCCTTGCTGCACCACGTGCCGGACATCATCAATGTCCCGCGCGCCGGCATCGTGCATCGCCTGGACAAGGACACCACCGGTCTGATGGTGGTGGCCAAGACCATTCAGGCGCAGACGAAACTGGTGACACAGCTGCAAAGCCGCAGTGTCAGCCGGATCTACGAATGCATCGTGATTGGTGTGGTGACTGCCGGCGGCAAGATCAACGCGCCGATCGGTCGTCACGGCCAGCAGCGCCAGCGCATGGCGGTGATGGAAGGCGGCAAGCCTGCCGTCAGCCACTACCGCGTGCTGGAGCGTTTCCGTTCCCACACCCACGTTCGGGTGAAACTGGAAACCGGCCGTACCCACCAGATTCGCGTCCACATGGCGCACATCAACTTCCCGTTGGTCGGCGATCCGGCGTACGGCGGTCGTTTCCGCATTCCGCCGGCGGCGAACCTGAACATGGTCGAAACCCTCAAGAATTTCCCGCGGCAGGCTCTGCATGCGCGATTCCTTGAGCTGGACCATCCGACGACCGGTGTGCGCATGAGCTGGGAATCGGCATTGCCTGATGATTTCGTCTGGCTGCTGACCCTGCTCAAGCAGGATCGTGAGGCATTCATCGGATGAACTGGCTGACGCCGGACTGGCCTGCGCCGGCCAGCGTCAAAGCCTGCGTCAGCACCCGCGAGGGTGGTGTCAGCGAGGCGCCGTTCGACAGCCTAAATCTGGGTGATCATGTCGATGATCGCCCTGAGGCCGTCGCCGAGAACCGTCGTCGCCTGACCGATCACTTCTCTATAAAGCCTGCCTGGTTGCAGCAAGTGCACGGCATTGCCGTGGCACATGCCGATCCGGGCGTGGTTGCCACCGCTGACGCCAGTTGGACCGACACTCCAGGCATTGCCTGCACGGCAATGACCGCCGATTGTCTGCCCGCGCTGTTCTGCAACCGTGCCGGCACCCGTGTTGCGGCAGCCCATGCCGGTTGGCGCGGATTGGCGGCGGGTGTGCTCGAAGCCACGCTCGATCATCTCGATGCGGCGCCGCAAGACGTACTGGTCTGGCTCGGTCCGGCCATCGGCCCGCAAGCCTTTGAAGTCGGCCCGGAAGTGCGCGAAGTGTTCGTCAATCAATTGCCCGAGGCTGCCAAGGCCTTCGTGCCCAGCGTCAATCCCGGCAAGTTCATGGCCGATATCTACGAGCTGGCGCGTTTGCGTCTGGCCGTACGCGGTGTCACCGCTGTTTATGGCGGCGGATTCTGCACCGTGAGCGATCCACGCTTCTTTTCCTATCGCCGTGCGTCGCGCACCGGTCGCTTTGCCTCCCTCGTTTGGCTCACCCGCTAGACTGACTGATCTGCATCAACCCTCTGACGCTTGAATCTTCCAGAATCGACCGCATCTATAGCGGTATCTGGCAGGTTTCTTTATTCAGGACGGTTTTTAGGTCCGGCCTGCTCAAAAGGAAGGTGACCCATGCGAATAGACCGTTTAACCAGTAAATTACAGTTAGCTTTGTCCGACGCCCAATCTCTGGCCGTCGGTCATGATCATCCGGCAATTGAGCCGGCGCACTTGATGCAAGCCATGCTTGAACAGCAGGGTGGTTCGATCAAGCCTCTGCTGATGCAGGTGGGCTTCGACGTCAACAGTTTGCGCAAAGAGCTGACCAAAGAGCTCGATCAACTGCCGAAAATCCAGAACCCGACCGGCGACGTCAACATGTCGCAGGATCTGGCGCGCCTGCTCAATCAGGCCGATCGTCTGGCCCAGCAGAAAGGTGATCAGTTCATTTCCAGCGAACTGGTGCTGCTCGCCGCCATGGACGAGAACAGCAAGCTCGGCAAGTTGCTGCTCGGTCAGGGCGTCAGCAAGAAAGCACTGGAAAACGCGATCAACAATCTGCGTGGCGGTGAGGCGGTGAATGACGCCAACCACGAAGAGTCGCGTCAGGCGCTGGACAAGTACACCGTCGACCTGACCAAGCGCGCCGAAGACGGCAAGCTCGATCCGGTGATCGGCCGTGACGATGAAATCCGTCGCACCATTCAGGTTCTGCAACGCCGCACCAAGAACAACCCGGTGCTGATCGGTGAACCTGGCGTGGGTAAAACCGCGATTGCCGAAGGTCTGGCCCAGCGCATCATCAATGGCGAAGTACCGGATGGCCTCAAGGGCAAGCGTCTGCTGTCGCTGGATATGGGCGCGCTGATTGCCGGTGCCAAGTATCGCGGTGAGTTCGAAGAGCGCCTGAAATCCCTGCTTAACGAACTGTCGAAGCAGGAAGGGCAGATCATTCTGTTCATCGACGAACTGCACACCATGGTCGGCGCCGGTAAAGGCGAAGGCTCGATGGATGCGGGCAACATGCTCAAGCCAGCATTGGCGCGTGGCGAGTTGCATTGTGTCGGCGCGACCACGCTCAACGAGTACCGCCAATATATAGAGAAGGACGCGGCCCTCGAACGGCGCTTCCAGAAAGTGCTGGTGGATGAGCCGAGCGAAGAAGACACGATTGCGATCCTGCGTGGCCTCAAAGAGCGTTACGAGGTTCACCACAAGGTGGCGATCACCGACGGCGCGATCATCGCGGCAGCCAAGCTCAGCCATCGCTACATCACGGATCGGCAGCTGCCGGACAAGGCCATCGACCTGATCGACGAGGCCGCCAGCCGTATCCGCATGGAGATCGACTCCAAGCCGGAAGTGCTGGATCGTCTCGAGCGTCGCTTGATTCAGCTCAAGGTGGAATCCCAGGCGCTGAAGAAAGAAAGCGATGAAGCGGCGATGAAACGCCTGGAAAAACTTCAGGAAGAAATCGTTCGTCTGGAGCGCGAGTATTCGGATCTGGAAGAAATCTGGAATTCGGAAAAAGCCGAGGTTCAGGGTTCTGCACAGATTCAGCAGAAGATCGAACAGTCGCGTCAGGAACTGGAAGCTGCACGCCGCAAAGGTGACCTGAACCGCATGGCCGAGTTGCAGTACGGGGTGATCCCGGATCTGGAACGCAGCCTGCAAATGGTCGACCAGCACGGCAAGAGCGAAAACCAGTTGCTGCGCAGCAAGGTGACTGAAGAGGAAATCGCCGAAGTCGTGTCGAAGTGGACCGGCATTCCTGTGTCGAAAATGCTCGAAGGCGAGCGCGACAAACTGATGAAGATGGAAAGCCTGTTGCACAAACGGGTGATCGGTCAGGAAGAGGCGGTGGTGGCCGTCTCCAATGCGGTACGGCGCTCCCGTGCCGGGTTGTCCGACCCGAATCGTCCGAGTGGCTCGTTCATGTTCCTCGGCCCGACCGGTGTCGGTAAAACCGAGTTGTGCAAGGCGCTGGCCGAATTCCTCTTTGATACAGAAGAGGCGATGGTGCGGATCGACATGTCCGAGTTCATGGAGAAACATTCCGTGGCTCGACTGATCGGGGCGCCACCAGGATATGTCGGCTATGAAGAGGGCGGTTACCTGACCGAAGCGGTACGTCGCAAGCCGTACTCGGTGATCCTGCTGGACGAAGTCGAGAAGGCGCACCCGGATGTGTTCAACATCTTGCTGCAAGTGCTGGAGGACGGGCGACTGACCGACAGCCACGGGCGTACGGTGGACTTCCGCAATACTGTGATCGTCATGACTTCGAACCTCGGTTCGGTGCAGATCCAGGAGCTGGTGGGTGACCGTGAGGCTCAGCGTGCAGCCGTAATGGACGCGCTGACCAGCCACTTCCGTCCGGAGTTCATCAACCGGGTCGACGAAGTGGTGATCTTCGAGCCATTGGCGCGGGATCAGATTGCGGGTATCACCGAGATCCAGCTGAGCCGCCTGCGCAGCCGTCTGGCCGAGCGCGAGCTGAAGCTGGAACTGAGTCCGGAAGCGATGGACAAGCTGATAGCGGTGGGTTACGACCCGGTCTACGGTGCACGCCCACTGAAACGGGCGATCCAGCGCTGGATCGAGAACCCGTTGGCACAGCTGATCTTGTCGGGGCATTTCTTGCCCGGCGATACAGCAACCGGCGTAGTTACGAACGACGAAATCGTTTTCAACTGAGTTCAAACGCTGGTTATTTGAAGAAGGCCTCGCTTTGCGAGGCCTTTTTTTCGTTAGGCTGTTGAACTCAAAGGAAAAGGCTTGTAAAGTGCGCCCCGCAGTCAGTCACCAACACGGTTTCAGCTCACTGAGCAGAAATCTGAAATAAGTTGCAAATCATTAACTTGAAAGCAATTTAGGGGGTTGACAGAGGTGATCTAGGTTGTAGAATAGCGCGCCTCAGACACACGAACGCAGCGATGCGAACAAGGGTCTAAGAGCTGTAAGTTTCACCGTTGTAAATTGAAATATGTAGTTCCGTGATAGCTCAGTCGGTAGAGCAAATGACTGTTAATCATTGGGTCCCAGGTTCGAGTCCTGGTCACGGAGCCAATTTCAAGCCGGGGTATAGCGCAGTCCGGTAGCGCGCCTGCTTTGGGAGCAGGATGTCAGGAGTTCGAATCCCCTTACCCCGACCATATTAAAAATCCTCGTATCGAAAGATACGGGGATTTTTTTTGCCTGCGAAAAACCTGAGAACGCGGCAAAAAAAATGTGGGAGTTAGCCTGCTAGCGATGGCGGTAGAACAGTCGAAATCAACGTCGACTGACACACCGCTTTCGCTAGCAGGCTAGCTCCCACAGTTTTTACATCAATGCAGTTTCAGACGTGGCTCGGTGCCGCGACCAATCTTGCTGCCGAGCATCAGCATCGCCGTGCGGAACGGCCCGTATAGCGCCACCTGGTGCATGCGGTACAGCGACACGTAAAACATCCGCGCCAACCAGCCTTCGAGCATTACGCTACCGGTCAGGTTGCCCATCAAGTTACCCACAGCCGAAAAACGCGACAGCGAAATCAGCGAGCCGTAGTCGGTGTACTTGTACTCCGGCAGGGTCTTGCCCTCGATACGCAGTTTCAGCGATTTGGCCAGTAACGAGGCTTGTTGATGCGCAGCCTGTGCGCGTGGCGGCACGTTGCGGTCAGAGCCCGGTTGTGGACATGCGGCGCAGTCACCGAAGGCGAAGATGTTCTCGTCGCGGGTGGTTTGCAGCGTCGGCAATACTTGCAGTTGATTGATGCGGTTGGTTTCCAGACCGTCGATGTCCTTGAGGAAACCCGGAGCCCGAATGCCGGCAGCCCAGACTTTGAGGCTGGCCTTGATCTCCTGGCCGTCGGCGGTGATCAGGCTGTCGGCCGTCACTTCGCTGACCGAAGCGTTGGTCAGCACATTGACCCCGAGTTTCTCCAGGGTCTTGTGCACCGGGCCGCCAATACGCTCCGGCAGGGCAGGCAGCACCCGTGGGCCGGCTTCGATCAGGGTGATGTGCATGTTTTCCGGTTTGATCCGGTCGAGACCGTAAGCTGCCAGTTCATGGGCCGCGTTGTGCAGCTCGGCCGCCAGTTCGACGCCCGTGGCGCCGGCACCGACGATGGCCACACTGATCTGCTCGACCGCATCGGTCTGGCCAGCGTGAGCGCGCAAGTAGTGGTTGAGCAATTGCTGGTGGAAGCGCTCGGCCTGTTTGCGGGTATCGAGGAACAGGCAGTGTTGCGCCGCGCCTTGGGTGCCGAAATCGTTGGTGGTGCTACCGACACTGATCACCAGCGAGTCGTACGGCACTTCGCGTGCAGGTACCAGTTCTACGCCGTTTTCGTCATAGGTCGCCGCCAGCTGGATTTTCTTCTGTGCGCGATCAAGTCCACTCATGCGCCCCAGCTGGAACTCGAAGTGGTTCCATTTCGCTTGGGCAACATAGTTGAGTTCGTCTTCGGAAGAGTTCAGCGATCCGGCGGCCACTTCGTGCAGCAGTGGTTTCCAGATGTGCGTCAGGTTCGCGTCGACCAGCATTACGCTGGCCGTGCCGCGCTTGCCCAGAGTCTTACCCAGACGGGTAGCCAACTCCAGGCCGCCGGCGCCGCCGCCGACAATAACAATACGATGGGACATGGGGATAACTCGCAAGGCTAAAAGAAATCGGTGCAGTTACCTTCGCGAGCGCCAGGCAGCTCATAGCGTCAGATAACTGATAAATCGGCTCAACAGGCCCAGACCAATGGTCACTGCCAGCACCACCACCAGGAGCATCCATGGCCGAAAAGGCCGGCGCTCGACACGGTGTTGGGACAGATGCAGATACTCTTCGACATGTTTCTGGTCTTCGGGGTTCAGGCGGCTGGTCATAAAGGCCTCGTCAGGTAGACGTTGCTGAATGTGTAGAAGCTACAGAAAGCTTTTACCCGGGGTTGAATGCAGCATAGCCGCTGTCCGGCACCGGCTCGACTTGCACGCCGTCATCGAGGCGAATGATCCCGCTTTGTAACACTCGCGCGGTGATTCCGCCATGCCCGCGAACGGCTTGAAAGGTGCCGGGGCCGAGGTTGTTTTGCAGGCGAGCGCACGGTTGGCACCAGCCAGTGGTCTCGAAAATCGCCTGGCCGATACGAAAACGCCGGCCCTTGAGACTGAACAGGTTGATGCCACTGATTACCAGATTGCGCCGCAGATCTTCAGGCTTTATCGGCTGCTCGTCCGGGCGGCCCAACAGTGAGCTGATCACTGACAGATGTTCCCATTGAATCAGCGTCACCTGGCGCGCATTGCGTACGCCGGGACGCGCATGATCGCCAGTTAGCCCGGCTTCAAGCCGCGCTTCGACGGCGTCAAGTTCAAGCATTGGCCCACGGGATTGCGGACGCACGCCGATCCAGCGCACGCGGCCGGTCTGCGGGACATCGGCGATCAGTTGCTGAAGTGGCGTCACAGGCTGATCCCGACATCGAAGACGATGCTGCGGCCCAGGTTGCTGCGCAGAAAATCTGGCGCGTCGGGGTGCGCGAACAGCACCCGGGCGAAGGTTGGTCCGACCAATGATAGAGAACGCCAACCCTGACGCAGGTATTCGGTTGGCGGCGGGAAGTGGCTGTTCAGATCCAGCACTTCGCGTTTCAGGCTGGCGAAGGCAATGATGTCCAGTTCGCCCAGGTCCATACCGCGTTCTTTGTAGTTGTGCGCTTTTTTGCGCAGGGTCGGCGCCAGGCGCAGCAAAAACTCGTTGGCCGGAATTCGCTTGGGCTTGGCCTCGCGGCGCACCAGTTGGCTCAGAGAGAATGCGCTGCGCCGACGTTGCAGCTCATCGCGCCATTCATCGTTGAGACGACGACCTTCATCCAGCACGAAAAACACTTCGAAGTTGGCGTCACGAAACAGCACGTCCGGCGGTTCGCCAGCGGGGGCGAACTCGTCGACGCGGTAGGGAATGTTCAGGCCTTGCAGCAGGCGTTGGCAGACCCAACGCTCACGCTCCCATTTGCGGGCATTGGACAGGAACGCGTTGGCTTGCTCGGCCGCGATGGTCAGCAGGCGTAAATAATCTGAGTCATCCATAGGCCCAAGCTTAGCGCTCAAATGCGACAAGCAGAAAGCTTTGCATCGACTGATGCTCGGGTAAGGTCGGTGTAGACTTCGATAACAGGGATTACTGACACGACGCGCCCTTGTAGGAGCTGCGGCACGCTGCGATCTTTTGATCTTGCTTTAAAAAATCAAAAGATCGCAGCGTGCCGCAGCTCCTACAAAGGGCGCGATGGGAGGGACATGATCGGTGTAGAGCTGCTGTCGACAACAAGCCTGACGCTTGGCTGGCTGATTTACCTGCCGGTGCTGTTGTGGGCGGTCAGTCGTGCGCCGTGGGTTGAACTGTTCAGCGACAGCCGCCGGCAGCATCTGCTGTTCGGCACTGTGTTCGCGTTGTTTCTGTTGTGGATGGTGCGCAGGGATTTCGATACCGGCGTGTCCTATCACTTCATCGGCATGACGGCAGTGACCCTGCTGCTGGACTGGCCGCTGGCGATTGTCGGCGGGCTGGTGGCGCAGATGGGGCTGGTGTTGCTCGGACGTCAAGATCTGGCGGCGGTCGGGGTCAACGGTTCGTTGCTGATCCTGTTGCCGGTGCTGATCACCGAGTGCGTGGCGATCCTTGTCGAGCGTGCCCAGCCGCGCAATCCGTTTGTGTATATCTTCTGCTCGGGTTTTTTCGCCGCTGCCTTGTCGGCACTGTTATGTCTGGTGTTGAGCCTGACGCTGTTGTGGTACGACGGCCTGTTCGCCATGCCGGAATGGCTGGAAGATTTCATCGGTTATTTGTGGCTGATCATTTTCCCCGAGGCGTTTATCAACGGCATGGTGATCAGCGCTCTGGTGGTGTTCTGCCCGGAATGGCTGGAGACATTCAATCGCACCCGCTACCTTTCGGCGCCGTGGAAGGATGACGATCCCAAGTCTTGACCCACATCAAATCCGCCATTCACCGTGCATTCATGCTCAAGCAAATCCCTTCAGGAGCAGCGGCATGAGTGTGTACGAGTGGGCGAGGCAGGAGACGCGGCAAAGTCTGGACATGGCGCAGGAGGTGGGTTTCGACCCGGGGCTGAGCCTGCGCGCCTTGCTCAGTGCGGTAGTGCAACAGAGCAAGAGCGTGCGCAATGCCGAAGACCTGGCCGACGAGTTGCGCTTTCTTGCAGAAAACCTCGACGACGATCAGGACTACGGCTTCATGCGGCCCTGATCGGTCTCAAAAACGCTAATCAGTGGCGCGGTTCGAAATCGCCGGAGAACATTTCATCTTCAGCATCCGGGGCAACGGGGATCTTGTGTTCTTCCGACGCCCAGGCGCCGAGGTCGATCAGCTTGCAGCGGTCCGAACAGAACGGACGGAATTTGTTCTCGGGCGTGAATTCCACGGGGGCGCCACAGGTTGGGCATTCTACGGTTGGGGTCTGGCTCATGAGTGGCCTCCGGATAAAGTCAGGTAAAAATGGTGCAGGCGCTCGACTTCGCTGTGCAGCCAGGCGAGGTCGCGGTCGTTGACCACCACATCGTCGGCCTTGCTCACACGGTCTTCGCGGCTGGACTGGGCCTTGAGGATCGCCTGAACCTGCTGTTCGCTGGTCTGGTCACGCTGCAAGGTGCGTTCGATCTGCAATTGTTGTGGGGCATCGATCACCAGGATTCGCCGGGTCATCGCGTACTGCCCGGATTCGATCAGCAATGGTGAGACCAGAATCGCATAGGGCGATTTTGCCATTGCCAGATGATGAACGATTTCTTCGGCGATCAACGGATGCAGCAGCGCTTCGAGCCAACGGCGCTCCTCCGGTACTTCGAAGATCAGCTTGCGCAGGGCTGCTCGATCCAGTGCGCCGTCAGCCTGCAACACGCCGGGGCCGAAGTGCTCGGCAATCTCTGCCAGCGCCGGGCGCCCCGGTTCGACCACCCAGCGCGCAGCGTGATCAGCGTCGACCACATGCACGCCGAGGTCGATGAAGTGCTGGGCCGCCGCGCTTTTGCCGCTGCCGATGCCGCCGGTCAGACCGAGAATCCAGGGTTTTTCCACAGGGGTATTCATTTCAAACCGACAAACTGCCAATAGAAGTCGGTTATTTGACCACCCCAGAGCAAGGCAATCCAGCCGGCAATTGCCAGATACGGCCCAAAGGGGATCGGCGTCGAGTTTTTCTGGTTGCGCAGGCGCAGCAGAATCACCCCGATGACCGCGCCTACCAGCGACGACAGCAGGATCGTCAGCGGCAAAATCTGCCAGCCGCCCCAGGCCCCCAGCAGCGCCAGCAGCTTGAAGTCGCCATGACCAATGCCGTCCTTGCCGGTGATCAGCTTGAACAGCCAGAACACCGACCACAGCGACATGTAACCGGCCACTGCGCCCCACAACGCATCGGGTAACGGCACGAACAGTCCGAAACTGTTGACGATCAGTCCCAACCACAGCAATGGCAGCACCAGCACGTCGGGCAGCAATTGATGCTCGGTGTCGATCAGACTCATCGCCAGCAAGCCCCACGTCAGGAATATCAGCAGGCACGCCGGCCAGCCGAAACCGAAGTGCCAGGCGACGAATGCCGAGAGTAGTCCGCAAGCCAGTTCGGTCAGTGGATAACGTTTGCTGATCGGCGCGGCACATGCCGAGCAACGTCCGCGCAGGCATAGATAACTGAGCAGCGGAATGTTTTCCCAAGCGCGGATTCGGTGTGCGCAGTGCGGACATTGCGAGTGGGGCAACATCAGGTTGTAGACCGGCAGCGGTATTTCGAGCGGCAAGCCGAGAACGTCGTGCGCCTGCTGGCGCCATTCACGCTCGAGCATTTTCGGCAGGCGCCAGATCACTACATTGAGAAAGCTGCCGACCACCAGGCCCAGCAATAATGCGGTACAGACAAAGGCCAGCGGATACAGGTTGAAGAGTTCGTCGATAGGCATGTCAGATCGCTGAGCCGAGTTGGAAGATTGGCAAGTACATGGCCACCACCAGGCCGCCGACGATGACGCCGAGTACGACCATGATGAAGGGCTCCATCAGACTGGTGAGGTTGTCGACCATGTTATCCACCTCGTCCTCGTAAAATCCGGCGACTTTGTCGAGCATGTCGTCCAGCGCGCCGGACTCCTCGCCAATCGCGGTCATCTGCACTGCCATGTTCGGGAAAACCCCGGTGGCGCGCATTGAAAAATTCAGCTGCATACCGGTGGATACGTCCTGCTTGATGCGCAGCACGGCGCGTTTGAACACCACGTTGCCCGCCGCGCCGGCGACCGAGTCCAGCGCTTCGACCAATGGAACACCAGCGGCGAACGTGGTGGAGAGGGTTCGGGCGAACCGCGCCACGGCCGACTTGTACATTAGCGTGCCCACCAGCGGTACTTTCAACAGCCAGGCGTCCTTGCGGTCGCGCAGTGCCTGGGAAGTTTTCAGCGCATGACGAGTGCCGAAGATCGCCGCAATCAGCAGCCCGAGCAAGGCCCACCACCACTGCTGCATGAACTCGGAAATGTTGATCACCATCAGCGTGAAGGCTGGCAGTTCAGCACCAAAACCGGAAAACACCGACTGGAATTGCGGCACGACTTTTACCAGCAGAATCCCGGTGACCACCATCGCCACCAGTACCACAGCGGTGGGGTAGGTCATGGCTTTCTTGATCTTGGCCTTGAGGCTTTCGCTCTTTTCCTTATAGGTGGCGACCCGTTCCAGCAGGGTATCGAGAGCACCGGACTGCTCGCCGGCATCGACCAGGTTGCAATACAACTCGTCGAAATACTTTGGATGCTTGCGCAGTGCAGCGGCGAAGCTGTTACCGGAAGCGACCTCCTGTTTCACCTCGTCCACCAGCTTGCGCATGGCCGGGTTATCGAAGCCTTCGCCAATGATGTCGAACGACTGCAACAGCGGTACGCCAGCCTTCATCATCGTTGCCATCTGCCGGGTGAACAGGGCGATGTCCAGAGCCTTGATGCGTTTGCCGAAGTTGAGTAGCGAAACGGATTTCTTGCGTACCTTGCCGGGGTTGATCCCTTGTTTGCGCAATTGCGCCTTGATCAGCGCCGGGTTCTGCCCGCTCAATTCTCCGCTGATCTTGCTGCCCTTCTTGTCCGTGCCTTCCCAGGTGTAGATGCTGATTTTCGCTGCCTTGACCGCCATGTTCAGTCCTTGGTGACCCGGTTGATTTCTTCAAGGCTGGTGATGCCTTGCATGGCCTTGTGCAGACCTGAAGTGCGCAGATCGTCGAAGCCGTCGCGACGCATCTGGATGTCGATCTCCAGTGAGTTACCTTCGGCCATGATCAGCCGTTGCAGGTCGGGGGTGTTTTTTACCACTTCATAAATCCCTGTACGTCCTTTGTATCCGCCATTGCAGTGATCGCAACCGGCCGGCTCATAGATAGTGAAACTGCCGATACGTTCCTCGGGGAAGCCTTCCTTGATCAGGGTTTCGCGGGGGATCTCGATTGGCTTTTTGCAATGGCTGCACAACTTGCGCGCCAGACGCTGGGCGATGATCAGGCTGACCGAGGTGGCGATGTTGAACCCGGGAATGCCCATGTTGTGCAGGCGGGTCAGGGTTTCCGCCGCGCTGTTGGTGTGCAGGGTGGACAGCACGAGGTGACCGGTCTGCGCGGCTTTGATCGCGATCTCGGCAGTTTCAAGATCGCGGATTTCGCCGACCATGATCACGTCCGGGTCCTGACGCAGAAACGAGCGTAGCGCCTGAGCGAAGTCCAGGCCTTGCCGGGGATTGACGTTGACCTGATTGATCCCTTCCATGTTGATTTCCACCGGGTCTTCGGCGGTGGAAATGTTGATGTCGACGGTGTTGAGGATATTCAGCCCGGTATACAGCGACACGGTCTTGCCCGAGCCAGTGGGGCCGGTGACCAGAATCATTCCCTGCGGTTGTTTCAGCGCCGCCATGTACAGGTCTTTCTGCACCGGCTCGTAACCGAGTGCGTCGATGCCGATCTGCGCGCTGGACGGGTCGAGAATCCGGATCACCACTTTTTCGCCCCATAAGGTAGGCAGGGTGTTGACCCGGAAATCGATCGATTTGGTCTTCGACAGGCGCATTTTCAAGCGACCGTCCTGCGGTTTGCGCCGCTCGGAGATATCCAGGCTGGCCATGACTTTCAAGCGTGCAGCGATGCGCCCGGCCAACTGGATCGGCGGTTTTGCAACCTCACGCAGAATGCCGTCGGTGCGCACCCGCACCCGGTAGTTTTTCTCATAGGGTTCGAAGTGCAGGTCGGAAGAACCACTCTTGATCGCATCGAGCAACATCTTGTGAACGAAGCGCACCACTGGCGCATCGTCGGCATCGAGGCCGGTAATTTCCTGTTTCTGGTCGTCGGGAGACTCGATGTCGAGGCCTTCGAGATCGACGTCGGCCATTTCTTCGAGGCCGCTGGCGTGGGTGTCGAAAAACTTCTCGATGGCATCACTGAGCTTGTCGTCCTCCACCAATATGGCTTCGGTACTCAGCCCGGTGCTGAACTGAATGTCATTGATCGCTTGATGATTGCTGGGATCGGAAATCCCCACGAACAGTTTGTTGCCGCGCCGCCACAGGGGCAGGGCATGGTGCTGGCGAACCAGTTTCTCGCTGACCAGGCCTTTGGGCTGGGTTTCCTTGTCCAGGCAATTCAGATCAAGGAACGCCATGCCGAAATGCTCCGAGGCAATCTCGGCGATCTGCGAACTCTTCACCAGTTTGTTCTGTACCAGATAGCTGACCAGCGACAGGCGATTGCGCTGGGCCTGTTGCCAGGCTTGCTGTGCGCTCTTTTCCGTAAGCAGTTCGGCCTGCACCAGTTGTTTGGCCAGACCGCTCAACGCGATGTCATTCATGGGGATTCCGGATACTGACAGTCAATGACTTATAGCCTAGTCAAGTGACAGCGCCAAACACGTCCGGTGCAGGTGACAAAAAGTGTCAGATAGTGCGGCTAGAGGTTGTAGGAAAGTGCGGCACACCGGGTTCGCCCCCTGTGTACAGGCGTTAAAGGGATTGGCATGGGCCGTGCTGGGTCTTGTTCAGATCATGAGATTTCGACTCATGCATGGAGCGTGTCTATGAAAAAACAACAAGGTTTTACTCTGATCGAACTGCTGATCGTTGTCGCGATCATCGGCATTCTGGCGACCATTGCGTTGCCGCAATATTCCAAATACCAGGCGCGATCCAAGGTAACGGCCGGTCTGGCCGAGATCAGCGCTCTCAAAGTGCCGTTCGAAGACACTATCAATCAAGGTACTGACCCATCGCTGACCAACGTTGCAGGTAGCGCAACAGCGGCAACATCCAACTGCACATTGGCTGCTTCGGGCACTGCGTCGACCGGTGCGGGCACGATTACCTGCACATTGGTGAACGCGCCAGGTCCGGTACTGGGTAAAACCATCACGCTGACCCGCACCGGCGCGGCAACTGGCAGCACATCTGGCGTCTGGAGCTGTGGCACCACTGTCAATGCCGACTACTCGCCAAAAGGCTGCACCGCCACCGGTACTTGATTCGCTAGTACGATTACCAAATGCCCCGCTTGCGGGGCATTTTCATTTGTTCGGTGCCAAACAAAACCTTCAATAATTTCAGCGTGTTAGGAACTTTGCAAAAAACCGCATGTTGCATGTAGATAATTCGCAGGTCATGCAAAATGCATGATTCCGGAAAATTGACAAATTTATAACGTATTGATTTATAACGATTTATTGTCTTGTCGAAAGTTGGCACAGCGTTCGCAATGTACTTGGTAACCCTGCTGACAAGACAAGCAGCAGACTTTCCAGAAAAACAGGAGTTACTCGTATGAAGAAGTTCGCTATCACTGCCGCTGCTGCTACCGCGCTGACCCTGACCATGGCTTCCGGTGCATTTGCACAATCCACCCAGGCTACCCAGGCGCCAATGACTCTGGCAGCCGGTGAAATGACCAAGGCTAAAGAAGCTACTTCCGATACCTGGATCACTACCAAAGTCAAAAGCGACCTGGTAACCGAAAAAGGCATCCCAGGCACCGATATCAAAGTCGAAACCAACAAAGGCGTAGTGTCGCTGTCGTCGACTGTTGCAGTGACTGAATCGCAAAAAGACATGGCGGTCTCTATCGCCAAGAAAATCAAAGGCGTCAAAGCGGTTTCCGCTGACGGCCTGAAAGCCGAGTAAGACAAGGCTTCTCGCCTGGACCGGGAGAAGGCGCGACAGACGGGCCGAGCAATACGTCTGCCGCACTTGAGAGTTCATGCGACCGGCCACATGGATGTGGCCATTACAGGCCCCGGCACTTGTGTCGGGGCCTGTTCTATTTCAGGTCGGCACAAAACAAATGTGGGAGCGGGCTTGCTCGCGAATGCTGACTGTCAGTTGACCGGGTGGTTGACTGATACGACGCTTTCGCGAGCAAGCTCGCTCCCACATGGGAAAGATCAGTTGCCGCGTTTGCTGCTGATCTGGCGCAGTCGGTTGCCTTCAAAGCGCAGGTACTGATACATGCCGTTGTTCGGGCCGTAGGTCCATTCTTCGACCTGGAACTCTTCCCGGCGATTGGCACTGCGCTTGTAGCCCAGCGGATCGCAGCTCAACGGTTCACCGCACTTTTGCAGCACTTCACTGGAGCGGTCGCCAAGGCTGACCAGTTGACTGCCGCAGCGCAGGGTATCGGATGCCCACGCAGGGCTGGCAGCGAGCGTCAGCGTCACTGCTGTCAGCCATTTGCGGCTCATCACTCGGCATCCAGATGCATTTGCGTCACTACGCGACCATCGCTCTCGGCTTCACCGAGATTGGCGTCGATGAAGTACACACGGTCGTCAGCCAGTTGGCCCTTGTCGACCAGATAATCCTTGATGCTGCTGGCGCGATCCTGACCCAACTGCCGCAGCAGCACATCGCTGGAGCTCCAGAACTTGATCACGCCGTCGCGCATTTTTGCGGTGCGTTCTTCCTTGCCCAGATCCTTCCATTCGGCCGGTGGCTGGGTTTTCAGACGGGTGCGATAGATACCTTCCAGCAGTGGGCCTTTCTCGTTTTCCGGGACCTGAATCAGTGATGCCTGAGCCGGCACCTTGTCGCCACGGCGCTGGAGCATTTTGTAGTAGTTGTACTGGTATTCACGTTCCAGACGCTGATTGGCAATCAACGGGCCGTCGCTGCTTTGCGCGGCGGTGCCTTCGATTTCCAGGCGCAGGGCCGGACGCGCCTTGAGTGCCTGAGACAGTTTGTCCAGCGCACCTTCGGCATCCTTGCTCAAGTCACTGGAGCCTGCTGCGAAGGATACGGTGCCGAGGTCTTCGGAACCGCCACCGCTGATCAAACCGCCAATCAGTTTGAACGGGGCGGCGGCCGCTTTGACGATCAGGTTGCGCAGGGTTTGCCAGACAATCGGCATCACGCTGAACTGCGGGTTGTTCAAGTCACCAGTGACCGGTAACTCGATGGTGATCTTGCCGTCGACGTCCTTGAGCAAGGCAATCGCCAGTTTCAGCGGCAGGCTCACGGCGTCCGGGCTATCGACTTTCTCACCAAGCTGCAGTTGCTCGACCACGACTTTGTTTTCAGCTTTGAGCTGGCCTTTGGTGATCAGGTAATGAACGTCGAGGTTAAGTCGACCCTTGCGGATGCGGTAGCCGGCGAACTTGCCGGAATACGGGGTCAGGGTGGTCAGCTCGACGCGTTTGAAACTGGTGGCGATGTCGAGGCTGGCCATCGGGTCAAACGGGTTGACCGCGCCCTTGATGGTTACCGGAGCATAACGGTCGACCTTGCCTTTGATGTCGACGCTGGCCGGTTTCGCCTGGCGGCTGTCGATGGTGCCGATCTGGCCGTTGAGCTGCTGGATCGCAGTGGCGAAGTTGGGCGTCAGGCTGAAGTCGGCGAAGTTGGCCGAGCCGTCATTGATGGCAATCGCGCCGATGTGAATACCCAGTGGTTTGTCTTTGCTGGCCGGTTTCGCCGCAGCGGTTTTGGCGCCGGAGTCGGCCGGTTGCGGGATCAGCAGGTCGTCGATGTTGGTGGTGCGATCATCGTTGATCATGAACCGGGCATACGGCTGGAACAGGTTGACCTTGTCGATCGACAGGCTATCGCCGTGCTGGTAATTCAAGCCTTCGACAACCACTTGCTGCCACTTGAGGAAGTCCCGGGTTTTCAGGGTGTCGAGGGTGTGTAGCTGATCGATCTGCGCGCGTCCGGTGACGCTGAGCGCCAGCGGTGCGGTGCTTTTGAGGTTGACCTTGAGGTCGCTGCCGAGCATGCCGCTGCGCAGTTCCAGGCGAATGAACGGGCTGATGTAAGACTGCGCGACACGCAGGTCGATGTCCTGGGTTTTCACATCGAGCTGGGCGGTGACCGGGGCCAGATTCACCACGCCGTCGGCGCTGACCTTGCCTTGTTTGCCCAGGCCGGTATCGAGTCTGACCTTGAAGGGCGAACCATTGAGGCTGTCGAAATCCTGCAGGTCGACATTCAGCGGGCCGACATCCAGCGCCACAGGCGGATTCGCCGAGCGGTCGGCCAGATGCACTTGATAGTCTCGCAATTGCACGTCTTTGAGCAGCACTTGCCATGGCTTGCTCGGCGCCGTTTCGGTTTTCGGCGAATCAGCGGCAGCCGGTGTTTGTGCAGGCTCGGCCGCTGCCTTGGCGGCAGGTTTGGACGGTTGGCTGGCGAATAGCTTCTGCCAGTCCAGTTGTCCGTCGGCTTCGAGGGCGGCCCAGGTTTCCAGTTTCTGGCTACGGATCTTGCCGACCACTACTTGCTGCTTGGCCAGATCGAGTGTGGTTTCGCTGACGTCGAGGCGGTCGAGTTTCGCTAGCTGGCGACCGTCCGGAGCCTTGATCGCGAACGGCGCGATGCTGACAGCGACGTTGTTCAGCAGCAATTCGGTTTCTTTGGAAAGGTTGAGTTTGTAATCGGTGCTGAGGCTGACCACACCGTTTTCCAGCACCAGCGGCACCGCGTCACGCACATACGGCCAGAAAGATTTCATCTGGCCATCGGTGACTTTCAAGGTGCCTTCGGAGCTGAACGGGATCAGGCTGAAATTACCGGTCCAGTCGATTTGCCCACCCGCCGGGCCAATGGCGACCAGGGTCATGTCGGCGTTGTCGTCGGGCAGGGTGCTGAGATTTTTCAGTTCGAAGTCGAGTTTGTCGTAGACGAACTCGATCGGTTCGCTCGGCCGTGCGTCCTGGAAGTGCACATTACCGCCAGCGAGTTTGATGCTGTCGATCCGCATCGGGAATGGTTTGGCATTCGGGTCGGCTGGCGTTGGCTCGCTGGCCGGCAGTTTGAACAGGCCCAGCAGGTTGAGCTTGCCGTCTTTGGCGAAGAGGATTTCAGTCTTCGGTTTATCCAGTTCGATGTCAGCCAGATGCAGGGCTTTTGTCCACAGGCTGTCGATTTGCAGGTTGGCGTAAAGACGTTCGAAGCCGACCTGTTCCTTGCCCGGTTCGCCAATCACCAGTCCCCACAGGGTGACTTCAAGGCTGAACGGATTGAGCTCGATGCGCTGGATATGCGCAGGCACCGTGGCGTAGTTGGCCAGTTGCTGGTTGGCAATGCGCAGGGCGATGCCCGGCAAAATCAGAAACCCCAGCAGGCTATAAAGGGCCAGAGCAGTCAACAAGGCGCCAATCGCGCGAATCAATCCTTTGGGCATGTGCGGCTTCATCTGTCTGAATCGGAGTGCCTTGGAGTATGGCACGCGATTTCGGTTCCGAAGTACTCGGTGTTGGACAGGTTTGTTCAGATTTGTCTGCGATGGCTGTAGGAACTGCCGCAGGCTGCGATTTTTTGATTTTGCTTTTAAAAAACAGGATCAAAAGATCGCAGCGTGCCGCAGCTCCTACCGGGAGCGAAATCAGAGCTGGAGGATCAGGGTTTTCAGCGGTGGCTGTTGATCCATCGACGGGAAGTCCCGGCCCGGGGTCATCACGCTCCATTCGCGCACCGGGCGTCCGGCTTTCTCGGCGCAGCGCAGGACCTGTTCACGCCAGTCGTCCATGCTGACTTTTGCCAGATTGTTGCAGCAGATCAGCACGCCGTTGTCGGCAGTGGACAGCAGGGCTGGCTTGAGCAGGCTTTGATAATCACGCAGCAGGTCGACCGTGCCGAACGCGCTTTTGGCCCACGCTGGCGGGTCGAGCAATACCAGATCGTATTGGCGCTGTTCGAGGCGCGGATAGCTCGGCAGTTTCTGCCCGCGCCGCTGGGTGATTGGCAGGCCGGCGAGTTGGCGAATCGCCGGGAAGTAATCCGACTGGACGAATTCCATGGTCGGCAGTTGCGGGTTGAGCTGGCCGTTCTCACGACCGACCGCCAGATTGCCTTCGGCAAAATCCAGGTTGCACACCTCACGGGCACCGCCGGCCGCTGCGCTCAGGCCGACGCCACAGGTGTAGGCGAACAGATTGAGCACGCTTTTGTTCTTCGCGTGTTCCTTGACCCAGCCACGGGTGTTGCGCAGGTCGAGGAACAGCAGTGGATCTTGCCCGGCGTGGCGACCACGGACGCGATAGTTCAAGCCCCATTCGTGACCGACCAGATCGGCCAGCGCCGCGTCGTCGGCGCGGTAGACATTATCTTCGCGGTCGATACGTGAGTTACCGCGAGAACGGTCGTTATAGACCAGCAGCGTTTCCAGGCCCAGAGTCTGGTTGACCAAGGCATGCAGTTGCAGCAGGTCATCGCGCTCCAGCGTCTGGTGAAAGCTTTGCACCAGCAGTTGCGGACCGTAACGGTCGATGGTCAGGCCACCGGCGCCTTCCTGGCTGCCATGGAACAAGCGATAGCAGTCGGTGCCTTGGCTGTGCAGCTCGGCGAGCAAGTCCTGGCGTTGATCGAGGGCGGCGCGCAGCGCCTGATTCAAGGAAGACATGCTTGCGCCTTGCTGGAGAGAATTGGGGCGCGGGAGTTTAACAGCTTGCAGCTCCCGAGCGTCAGATCGGCAGTCCCATCCGCCGCTTGGCTCGCTGCACCGAGCCGTTGCGCATCGCCCAGCGCAGCATCGGAGCGCTGCGTTTGACACTGGCGCGGATCAGTTTGCGCTGCAGCGGGTTCTGGCTGACCCCGAGCATGTCACTGGCCCAGTCCGGCAACAGGTCAATGCCGGCCTTCATCATCAGGTCGCCAAAGGGCCGGGCCAGCAGACTCGGTGCTGGCGCGTCGAGCAACAGCCTCAAGACTTCACGGCTGCGCGCATCACAGAGCAGGTGCGGGCGCATGCCTTCAAGGTAATCGGAAATTTCCTGCCGCGAGTGCGGCACATTCCGCGCGCCAAGCCGTTCGGCGATCACCGAGATTTCCGCGTAGTAACGATCCTGATCGGCCAGCGACAACTGCGGGTTGCGATAGCGCAAATGTGCGGCTAGAAAGCTGCTGACTTCCGCCACATGCACCCACGTCAGCAAATCCGGATCGCTGGCGGCATAGGGCCGGCCATCCGGGGCGGTGCCGACCACTTGCAGGTGAATGGTGCGGACCTTTTCGATCAGCCAGTCCGCATCCCGGCGCGAACCGAAAGTAGTGCCGGAGACGAATTGGCTGGTGCGGCGCAAACGCCCAAGCATGTCCTGACGAAAATTCGAGTGATCCCAAACCCCGGCCAAGGCCAGTGGATGCAAGGCTTGCAGCAACAAAGCGCTGATCCCGCCGATCAACATGCTGCTGAAGTCGCCGTGCACTTGCCAACTGATCGAGTCGGGACCGAACAGGCCCGGATCGCCCTTGGGGTTTTCCAGATCGAGTTGGCCGAGGGACAGACCGGTCAGGCTCATGAGTTGGCTTTCGATACGGCTGCGGATGAATTCCATGACAACTCGGTCGGGGCGGGCGCGGCCAAAGTGGCCGCGCCGCAAGGGTTACTGATTGAGGCGCGTGTCGATCAAACCTTGAACCACGCTTGGATCAGCCAGGGTCGAAGTGTCCCCGAGGCTGTCGAGTTCGTTGCAGGCGATCTTGCGCAGGATGCGGCGCATGATCTTGCCTGAGCGGGTTTTCGGCAAGGCTGGCGCCCACTGGATCAGGTCGGGTTTGGCGAAACTGCCGATTTCCTTGCTGACGTGTGCCAGCAGTTCTTTCTTCAGTTCATCGTTGGGCTCCGCGCCGTTCATGGGGGTGACGAAGGCATAGATGCCCTGGCCTTTGACGTCGTGCGGATAACCGACCACGGCTGCCTCGGCGATGCTGTCGTGCAATACCAGAGCGCTTTCCACTTCGGCGGTACCGATGCGGTGCCCGGAAACGTTGATCACATCATCGATGCGCCCGGTGATCCAGTAATCGCCGTCCTCGTCGCGCCGTGCGCCGTCACCGGTGAAGTAGTAGCCGGGGTAGGGCTTGAAGTAGGTATCGACCATTCGCTGCGGATCGCCGTAAACGCTGCGGATCTGCGCTGGCCAGCTGGATTTGATTGCCAGCACGCCGCTGCCGGCGCCTTTGATTTCCTTGCCGTGCTCATCGAGCAGCACCGGTTGCACGCCGAACATTGGCTGCGTGGCGCACCCCGGTTTGATTCGTTGTGCGCTGACCAGCGGGCTGAGCATGATGCCGCCGGTTTCGGTCTGCCACCAGGTATCGACAATCGGGCAGCGCTGTTCGCCGACCACATTGAAATACCATTCCCACGCTTCCGGGTTGATCGGCTCACCGACACTGCCGAGTAATCTGAGGCTCTGCCGGGAAGTTTCCTGCAAGGGGCCGGCGCCTTCGCGCATCAGGGCGCGCAGCGCGGTTGGCGCGGTGTAGAAGATGTTCACATGGTGTTTGTCGATCACCTGCCAGAAGCGCGAGCTGCTCGGATAGCTCGGTACCCCTTCGAAAATCAGCGTGGTCGCGCCACTGGCCAGCGGGCCATAGACGATATAGCTGTGGCCGGTGACCCAGCCCACGTCGGCGGTGCACCAGAACACTTCGCCGTCTCGGTAATCGAGCACGTACTTGAAGGTCATCGCCGCTTGCAGCAGATAACCGCCGGTGGTGTGCAGCACGCCTTTGGGTTTGCCGGTGCTGCCGGAGGTGTAGAGGATGAATAGCGGATCTTCGGCGTCCATCGGCTCCGGCGGGCAGTCGTCGCTGACATCGCGCACGGCCTGGTGATACCAGAGATCGCGGCCTTCAACCCAGTCGACTTTGCCCTGCGTGCGCTCGACCACCACCACGGTGCTGACATCGGGGCAACTTTGCAGGGCCTTGTCGACGTTCTGTTTCAACGGCACGAACTTGCCACCGCGCACACCTTCGTCGGCGGTGATCACGGTGCGGCAATCGGCGTCGAGGATACGGTCGCGCAGTGAGTCAGGGGAGAAACCGCCGAACACCACCGAATGAATCGCGCCGATCCGTGCACAGGCGAGCATGGCGTAGGCGGCTTCGGGAATCATCGGCATGTAGATGCACACCCGGTCGCCTTTTTTCACGCCACGGCTTTTCAGCACGTTGGCCAGTCGGCAGACATGGTGATGGAGTTTTTTGTAGGTGATCTGTGCGGATTCGACGGGGTCGTCGCCTTCCCAGAGGATCGCGGTCTGTTCACCGCGATCAGGCAGATGGCGGTCGATGCAGTTGTAACTGACGTTGAGTTTGCCGCCGGCAAACCAGGCGGCTTCACCGGTTTTCAGATCGTAGCGCTGAACGGTCTGCCACGGGGTGCTCCAGTCGAGGAAGCGGGTGGCCTGTTCAGCCCAGAAGGTGCTGGGGTGTTCAATCGATTCGCGGTACAGACGCCGATAGTCGTCCTGACTCAACTGTGCAGCCCGGCGCACGGCATCGGCTTTGGGGAACGTGCTGATATCGAACATGACGGTTCCTTATTCTTGTTTTGCGACAAAGATAAAGATGCGCCGAGCGGCCTGCAGGTTCAAGTCATCCCCAAAACAACTGTGGGAGCCAGCCTGCTGGCGATGGGGTTGTGTCAATCAACATCAATCTTGAATGAACAATCGCATCGCCAGCAGGCTGGCTCCCACAGGGTAAAGCTGTCAGGGCAGATCAGCCGCGGTGACGACCGCGGAAGTAGTTGATCAGGCCTTGGGTGGACGGATCGTCAGCGGTGGTTTCATCGCTGCCGACCAGGCGGTTGTAGACGCCTTTGCCCAGTTCCTTGCCCAGTTCCACACCCCACTGGTCGAAGGCGTTGATGCCCCAGACCACGCTTTGCACGAACACTTTGTGCTCATACATGGCTACCAGCGCGCCGAGACGACGCGGGCTGATGCGTTCAACCACGATGGTGTTGCTCGGACGGTTGCCCGGAATCACCTTGTGCGGCGCCAGTTTGTGCACTTGCTCTTCGCTCATGCCCTTGTCGCGCAGTTCGGTTTCGGCTTCCGGCAGGGTCTTGCCGAGCATCAGTGCCTGACTCTGCGAGAGGCAGTTGGCGTACAGCCACTGGTGGTGATCGGACACCGGATTGAAGCTGACGATCGGCACGATGAAATCGGCCGGGATCAGTTGGGTGCCCTGGTGCAGCAACTGGTGATAAGCGTGCTGACCGTTGCAGCCGACGCCGCCCCAGATCACCGGACCGGTATCGGTCGACACCGGGGTGCCATCCTGACGCACGCTCTTGCCGTTGGATTCCATGTCCAGCTGTTGCAAGTGCTTGGTGATGTTACGCAGGTAGT
>NZ_JBIUXX010000043.1:0-26863 GCF_044744235.1 Pseudomonas sp. NPDC087346 | reverse complement strand
CAGAAGTTGCCGTACCACACGCCGAGCAAGGCCAGCAACACCGGCATGTTCTGTTCGAACGGCGCGCTCTGGAAATGCTGGTCCATGGTGTAGGCACCGGACAGCAGTTCCTTGAAGTTGGACATGCCGATGGCCAGGGCAATCGGCAAACCGATGGCCGACCACAGCGAATAACGTCCGCCGACCCAGTCCCACATCGGGAAGATGTTTTCTTCGCGAATACCGAACGCCACGGCTGCGGCGTTGTTGCTCGATACGGCGATGAAGTGGCGATACAGCTCGGCCTCGGAACCACCCTGAGCCAGATACCAGGCGCGTGCGGCCTGAGCATTCTTAAGGGTTTCGAGGGTGTTGAAGGATTTCGACGAAACGATGAACAGCGTGGTTTCAGCACGCAGTTTTTGCGTCAGTTCGTGGAACTCACTGCCGTCGATGTTCGCCAGATAGTGGCAACGCACGCCTTTCTGCGCGTATGACAGCAGCGCTTCGGAAACCAGCTCAGGGCCGAGGAACGAGCCACCGATACCGATGTTCACCACGTCGGTGATCGGCTTCTCGGTGTAACCGCGCCACAGACCGTCGTGGATGCGGCCCACGAGATCGGTAATCTGGTTCAGCACTTTGTGCACTTCCGGCATCACGTTGACGCCGTTGACCGACAACTTGTCGCCTACCGGGCGACGCAGTGCGGTATGCAGCGCAGGACGACCTTCGGAAGCGTTGACGATTTCGCCGTCGAACAGCGCCTTGATCGCGCCTTTGAGGTCGACTTCGTTGGCCAGACCCACCAGCAGGTTGCGGGTCTCGGCGTTGATCAAATTCTTCGAATAGTCGAGAAACAGGCCGCAGCTGCTGAGAGTGAATTGATTGAAGCGCTGCGGATCGGCGTTGAAGGCTTCGCGCATGCTGAAATCCTGCATGGCTTGGCGGTGATCTTTCAACGCTTGCCAGGCGGGCAGAGCGGTAACGTCGTGAGGAGTGCGGTAGTACGCCATCGCTGCGGTTTTCCTTTTTACTTGAACGGCCTTTTGAACACTGAACTGACCAGATACGCCTTGTTGAGGCGAGGGTCACATGCGTCGGACATGATTTTGGACACAGGGCGAATACAGTAAACCTCGCGCCGCGATCTGTCTTGACTTCTTCTGACCCGTTACCTGTACTTTTTTAACATTGGCGATCGCGGATTGCCGACAAACGGAATGAAAGCGCGGCTCGCCGGGTCAGGCCAGTTGCACTGGAATGGCGTTACTGGTGTGGCTCAATTCATTGCCCGGCGCCATGTACAGCATGCGCGGCTTGAAATTCACCAGATCGGCTTCGCTGTAATGGGCGTAGGCGCAAATGATCACCCGGTCACCGACCTTGGCTTTATGCGCCGCTGCGCCGTTGACCGAGATGATGCGTGAACCTTCTTCGCCACGGATCGCATAAGTGGTGAAGCGCTCGCCGTTGTCGACGTTATAAATCTGGATTTGCTCGTATTCACGGATGCCGGACAGGTCCAGCCATTCGCCGTCGATGGCGCACGAACCTTCGTAATCGAGAACCGCGTGAGTGACTTCGGCGCGGTGCAGTTTGGCCTTGAGCATAATGGCGTGCATGAGGAATTTCCCAGGTCGGAATCGAACGGCGGGCAGTGTGCCCGAAGGCTTTGGGGGCGGCAATATGGCTTGAAATGCAATTTCATGATGCTGAAAACACTGTAGGAGTGAGCCTGCTCGCGATAGCGGACTGTCATTCGGCGATGATGCTGAATGTCAGGGCCTCATCGCGAGCAGGCTCACTCCTACAAGGAGAATTGCGGTGTTTTCAGTTCGGGCTATCGAGGTTCAGGTGCAGGTTGTCGATCAACCGTGTGGTGCCGAGGAACGCGGCCACCAGAATCACCAGATCACGATCCTGCGCCGTTGCTGGACGCAAGGTCAGGGCGTGGCGAATTTCCAGGTAGTCCGGGCGCAGACCGGCGGATTCCAGTTGTTGCAACTGAGCGCTGATCAGCGCCGGGAAATCCTTCTGACCCTGTTTGATCGATTCGGCAATCGTGCTCAGGGTGCGATAAACCACCGGTGCCACCGCACGTTGCTCCTCGTTGAGGAAACCGTTGCGCGATGACAGCGCCAGGCCATCAGCGGCACGTACGGTCGGCTCGCCGATGATCTGGATCGGCATGTTCAGGTCATGCACCAGCGCGCGGATGACCGCCAGTTGCTGGTAGTCCTTCTGGCCGAAAATCGCCAGATCCGGCTGGACCATGTTGAACAGCTTGCTGACCACGGTCGCGACACCTTCGAAGTGCCCCGGACGGCTGGCGCCGCACAGGCCTTCAGAAAGTTGCGGCACGCTGACCCGGGTCTGTCCGGCCATGCCGTCGGGGTACATCTCTTCGACGGTCGGGGCGAACAGCAGGCTGCAGCCGGCTTCGAGCAGTTTTTCCTGATCCGCCGCCAGGGTGCGCGGGTATTTGTCGAGGTCTTCACCGGCGCCGAATTGCAGCGGATTGACGAAAATGCTCGCGACCACGAAGTCCACACGTTGCTTGGCTTTGGTGATCAATGCGACGTGGCCGCTGTGCAGGTTGCCCATGGTCGGTACGAAGCCGATGCGCTTGCCTTCACTGCGGGCGCGAGCGACGGCGGCGCGCAGTTCGCGTACGGTTTTTACGGTGTTCATGCAGAGAATCCGTGTTCGATGCCAGGGAACGTGATGGCTTTGACTTCGTTGACGTAAGCCTTCAGTGCGGACTGGATATTGTCCTGATCGAGCATGAAATTCTTGACGAACTTCGGTACGCGGCCAGTGATCGACAGGCCGAGCATGTCGTGCAATACCAATACCTGACCGTCGGTGTCCGAACCGGCGCCGATGCCAATGACCGGGATCTTCACGGCCTGGGTGATTTCTGCAGCCAGTTCGCTTGGCACGCATTCGAGCAGCAGCATCGAGGCGCCTGCCTGTTCCAGCGAGATCGCGTCGGCACGCATCTGCCGCGCCTGGTTCTCGTTGCGGCCCTGCACTTTATAACCGCCAAGAATGTTCACGGCTTGTGGAGTCAGGCCCATGTGCGCGCAGACCGGCACACCGCGTTCGGCCAACAGCCGGATCGACTCGGCGAGCCACAGCTGACCTTCAACCTTGACCATGTGCGCACCGGCCTGCATCAGCGTGGCGCTGTTGATCATGGTTTGTTCGAGGGTGGCGTTGGCCATGAACGGCAGATCGGCGAGGATCAACGCGTCGCTGTTGCCGCGTTTGACGCAGGCAACGTGGTAGGCCATTTCTGCGGTGGTCACCGGCAGGGTGCTGTCGTGACCTTGCAGCACCATGCCGAGTGAGTCGCCTACCAGCAGCACTTCGACACCGGCCTCATTACAGGCGTGGGCGAAGGTCGCGTCATAGCAGGTCAGCATGGTGATCTTTTCACCTTTCTGCTTGAGGGTCTGGAGCGTGGTCAGGGTGATGGCTGGCATGTAAAAAATCCTCGTTCAGGCGCTCTGGAAACTACTGCGAGTAACGCGCGTGATTCGTCATCTACTCAGGCGCACGCTCTTTTGTCGTGCTTATAAGGCCTGGATTGCGCCCGTATGTGCCGGGTTGCCGGCAGCGGGACGCCTATAGTCGTGATGAGAACCCGGGAAGTCAATTGTGTGTGTTACCGCATTGTTACCAGGCGAGTGTTACCGGCGCTAGTGATGCGATTCAGCGGCAGGCCGGGCCTGATTCGCGATTGTTTTGTCCGACAAAAACCTGCTTGGAACGAGAACACTGTGGCGAGGGGATTTATCCCCGTTGGGCTGCGAAGCGGCCCTGAAACCAGCGCATGCGATTTTTCTGATGCGCCGCGTTTTTGCGGTTTCACGACTGCTTCGCAGCCGGACGGGGATAAATCCCCTCGCCACAAGAGCAATCCAGGGGATTTGTGTCAGGGCTGGGAGAGGCGTTCGAGGCCGATGAACGGGCAGGCTGCGAGCAGATCGGCCAGAGTGCGGCCATCGGCCAAGTGCAGATCCTGCGGGGCCAGTTCGGCCAGCGGATACAGGACAAACGCGCGTTCCTGCATATGGTAATGCGGGACTTTGAGGCGCGGTTCGTCGATCAGGCGATCACCGAACAACAGAATATCCAGATCCAGCGTGCGCGGGCCCCAACGCTCCAGACGCTCACGGCCCTGGCCATTCTCGATGCCTTGCAGGGCGTCGAGCAGTTCCAGCGGCGGCAACGTGCTGTCGAGTGCAGCAACCGCGTTGGTGTAACGCGGTTGGCCCGGCAGCAATGAATCGCTTTGATAGAAGGCAGAAACGCCGACCAGTTCGGTCTGCGGCAATTGGCCCAGCGCCTCGACGGCGCTGCGCAATTGTTCAGCCGGGTCAGCGAGGTTGCTGCCCATGCCGATGTAGATGCGTTCCATGCGTTATTCGTCCGAAGTGCTCGACGCACCGGCGCGTTTACGCTTGGAGCCGCTGCTGCGGCGACGCTTGCGCGGTGCACCGCTGGCGTCCTCGCCCTTGCCACTGAGGTCGCGGATCATGTCGCGACGTTCACTTTCGTTGGCGTCCTGATAATCCGTCCACCATTCGCCCAGACCGTCAGTCTGCTCGCCAGCGCTTTCACGCAGCAGCAGGAAGTCGTAGCCAGCACGGAAGCGCGGGTTGTCCAGCAACAGGTCGGCGCGTTTGCCGCTGCGGCGTGGCAGGCGTTCCTGCATATCCCAGATTTCGCGGATCGGCATGGTGAAACGCTTCGGGATAGCGATGCGCTGGCATTGTTCGGCGATCAGCTCGTGCGCAGCTTCCTGCATCGCCGGAATCGGCGGCATGCCGCGTTCCTGCAAACGCAATACGCGGGCCGGCAGGGCAGGCCACAGCATTGCGGCAAACAGGAAGGCCGGGGTCACCGGTTTGTTCTGCTTGATCCGCAAGTCGGTATTGGTCAGCGCTTCGCTGATCAGCGTATGGGTGTAATCCGGGTTGTGGTCCAGTGCATCGGCACTCGCCGGGAACAGCGGTGCAAACAGTTGCAGATCGACCAGCATTTCAAAGGTGATCGCGGCGTGTCCGGAGAGGAACAGCTTGAGTACTTCCTCGAACAGGCGCGCCGACGGAATCTCGCGCAACATCGGCGCCAGTTCGCGGATCGGCTGAACCGTGTGTTTCTCGATACCGAAGTTCAGCTTGGCGGCAAAACGCACGGCGCGCAGCATGCGTACCGGGTCTTCCTGATAACGCTGCTTCGGATCGCCGATCAGCCGGATCAGGTGATTGCGGATGTCGTGTACGCCGTTGGCGTAATCGAGGATGCGCTCGCTGACCGGGTCGTAATACAAGGCGTTGATGGTGAAGTCGCGGCGTTGCGCGTCTTCTTCCAGCGTGCCGTAAACGTTGTCGCGCAGAATCCGCCCGCTCTCGTTACGCGAGGACTGATTGCTGTCCTCGTCGTCTTCGTTTTGCGGATGGTTGGCGCGGAAGGTGGCGACTTCGATGATTTCGCGACCGAAATGGATATGCACCAGTTTGAAGCGGCGACCGATGATCCGCGCATTGCGGAATTCGGCCCGGACCTGCTCGGGTGTGGCGCTGGTGGCGACGTCAAAGTCCTTGGGCGTGATACCCAGCATCATGTCACGCACGCAACCGCCGACCAGATAAGCCTGGTAACCGGCACCCTGCAGGCGTTCGACGATATTGACCGCGTAGCGGCTGAACTGTGTCTTTTGCAGCGAGTGCTGGCCGCTGTTGAGCACTTCAGGTGTGCTACGGATGTGTTGCGTACGACGCACGGGAGTACGGAATGACTGGAACAACTTCTTCAGCATGGGATGCACTGTTTGAAGGAATGTTCGGCCATAACGAAAGATGACCGCATGATGGGCGGGGATTCTAGCATTTAGTCGAGGGATGGTGTAGGACACCGCAGATATGAGCTGCAAGCCGCAGGCTAAAGGCTTCGCGCCAAGAGAATTCAGGGGATTTTGTCGCGGGGGAGAAACTACAAGGGGAGCCGAAGCTCCCCAAGAAGTAGTTGCGTGCTCTTTTTATTATTGAGTCGGGCTTTTTGTTTTTGTTGAGTGCCCTCGCCATGAAGCTTTTCCTTCATGGCCCTCCCAATCGGGAGCCAAGAGCAAACGGATTGCTTTGGTCGCTGAATTGCAGTGATCTCTCGATCCAACCAGTACAGGCTCTGTCTTAGGACAGTTTTTGTTGTTCTCGGCCTGGTCGTGGGGCAAGCCCCAAATACAACGCCTCTCCAAAAGAATCAGTTAGCTGCGCCTCTCGCCGTCTTGTTTTTATTGTGCGTGAGTCGATTCGTCTTATTTTTATTATTTTGTACAGTGCTTGTTATTGTTCTTGTACTGAACATATAGCAGGTGCCGTGCCAACTTTTGCGAAACCCAATAAAACAAGGGGTTAGGTCGTTATAACCGTTTTCGCAGGGCGAAAAAAAGCCGGGGTTTCGTTACCGATAACCCCGGCTTCTGTTACGTGAAAGGACTGAGGTAACAGTTTTTTCACATCTTCAAGCGTTACCCGCGCACTCGACAGGTAACGTTCAGCTCTCGCTGGCGACCCCGGTCTTGCGCCGTGGAATGCCCAGACGCTGACGGCGTTCCCACAGACATTTACGGCTGACGCCCAGTTTGCGCGCCAGTTCGGTCTCGGTCATGTGGTCCTGATGCTCAAGAACGAAGTGCTGGAAATAGTCTTCCAGCGACAGATCTTCGGTCGGCTCGTGGCTGCTGTTACTGGCGCTACCTGCGGTTTGTGGCGGCAGGCCGATGAATTCGTCATCGTCCAGATCGCTCAGCTCGATATCGATGCCCAGCAGGTCGGCAGAGATTTCCGGGCTCTCGCTCAGAATCACCGCACGCTCGACGGCGTTTTCCAGTTCGCGCACGTTACCCGGCCAGGAATAGTGCCGGATCGCCTGTTCGGCATCAGCGGCAAATTTCAGGTCGGTACGGTTGATACGGGCACTTTGACGGGCGAGGAATGCGCTGGCGATTTCGTTGACGTCGGCACCGCGCTCGCGCAGGGCCGGCAGTTTCAGCGCAATCACGTGCAGGCGGTAATACAAGTCTTCACGGAACTGGCCGATTTTCGCCAGGCTCTTGAGGTCGCGGTGAGTCGCCGCGATCAGGCGCACATCGACTTTCTGCGACTGCACCGAACCAACACGACGGATTTCACCTTCCTGCAAAACACGCAGCAAGCGAGCCTGAGCTTCCAGCGGCAGTTCGCCGATTTCGTCGAGGAACAGCGTGCCGCCGTCCGCCGCCTCTACCAGACCGGCACGACCGGCGCTGGCGCCAGTGAACGCGCCTTTCTCGTGGCCGAACAGTTCGGACTCGATCAGGCTTTCCGGAATGGCCGCGCAGTTTACCGAAATCATCGGCGCCTTGGCGCGTTTCGACAGATTGTGCAGGGCGCGAGCCACCAGTTCTTTACCGGTACCGGATTCGCCCTGGATCAGGACATTGGAGTCAGTCGGCGCGACTTTGCGGATTTTGCTGTACAGGTCCTGCATCGGCGGGCACGAACCAATGATGCCGATTTCGCCGTTGCTGTTATCGACGGCGGGTTTGCCGCTGCCGTTGGCAGTTTTACCGGTAACAACTTCACCGGCAGCCGGGGCCGATTGGCGATCACGCAGGATTCGTGCGACGGCCTGAAGCATTTCATCGTGGTCGAAAGGCTTGGCGATGTAGTCCACCGCGCCCATCTTCATCGAATCGACCGCCGAACGCAGGCTGGCGTAACTGGTCATGATCAGCACCGGAGTGCCCTGTCCGAGCTTGATCAGCTCGGTGCCGGGTGCGCCAGGCAGGCGCAGATCGCTGACGATCAGATCGAACGTAGGAATGGTGAAGCGTTCTTGTGCTTCCTGCACTGAACCGGCTTCGCTGACCTGGTACTGATTACGTTCCAGCAGGCGGCGCAAGGCGGAGCGGATAATTGTTTCGTCTTCGACGATCAAAATGTGCGGCATTGATTCGATACTCTCGACGGTCTCAGTTCACAGCGGACGTCGCTTCGACATGACGCGGCAAGGTCACCCGAATACCGGTGCCGCGTTGGCTTTGAACATCAGCCGGGCTGTCGATGGTGATTTGTCCAGAAGGCTCTTCAACGAGGGAATAGACCAGTGCAAGGCCCAGACCGGTGCCTTCGCCAGGGTCCTTGGTGGTGAAGAAGGGTTCGAACAATCGATCCATGATGTTCTTCGGAATACCGCTGCCTTCGTCCTCGACGATCAGGTCGACCGTGTGTTCGCCGGCTTCGCTCTTGACCCGCACCGCACTGCCCGCAGGCGAGGCATCACGGGCGTTGGAGAGCAGATTGATCAGTACCTGGGCAAGCCTTTGCGGATCGCCTTCGACCCAGTGATCCGGATCGCACAGGTTGTAGAACTGCACTTCGAAGTTGCGTCGGTTCAGCGCCAGCAGGCCGATTGCATCCTGCGCCACTTCTGCCAGACAGACGGGCTCGTCGCTGTGCTGATGGCTGCCGGCGTGGGCGAAGCTCATCAGCGACTGGACGATGCGCGATATGCGCTTGGTCTGTTCGAGGATCTGCCCGCTGATTTCCGTCAGCTCCTCGTCCTCTTCGCGTTCTTCGCGCAGGTTCTGCGCCAGGCAGGCGATGCCGGTGACCGGGTTGCCGATTTCATGGGCCACGCCTGCCGCCAGTCGACCGATACTCGCCAGACGCTCGGAGTGCACCAGTTTGTCTTCAAGCATCTGAGTTTCGGTCAAATCTTCTACCAGCAACACCAGACCACTGTTACCCGGCGCGAGCGGTTCGTCGATCGCCGCTTTGTGCAGATTCAGCCAGCGGGTCTGACCGTCGAGGGCCAGATGCTGTTTGTGCAAATGCTCGTCGGGCAGATTGATGAAGCCTTGCAGCAATTCTTTCCACGGGTCGCCGATGGTGCTCAGGCGCGAACCGACCACCCGTTGCGCGGCAATCCCGGTCAGCTCTTCCATGGCCTTGTTCCACATCAGGATCTCTTGATCCTTGGCCAGCGAGCAGACGCCCATTGGCAATTCCTGCAAGGTCTGGCGGTGATAGCGGCGCAGGGCGTCGAGTTCGGCGGCCAGACCGGTGAGGCGCGAGTGGTAATCCTCGAGTCGGCTTTCGATGAAGTGAATGTCTTCGGTGACGTAGTTTTCGCCGCCGGCCTTATATGGCAGGAAGGTTTCGACCATGTCTTGCGCCACGCTCGGGCCCATCAGGCCGGATAGGTTGGCTTCGATGCGGTCGCGCAAACGGCGCAATGCATAAGGACGGCGTTCGTCGAACGGCAGATAAAGGTCGCGCAGGGCTTGCTCGACTTCTTTCTGCGCGGCCTTAGCGCCCAATGGTTTGGCCAGTTGCGTGGCGAATTCCTGGGGCGAGGCGGCGTGTAGTTCACGGCGTTGCGGGCGACGTACGTTGTCCACCGCGCAGGCTTCAGCAGCACTGGCTTCTTCAGGGCTGGCGTTGGTGAACAGCGAGATCAACGTGAACATCAGCACGTTGGCCGCCAGCGAGGCGATGGCCGCCATGTGCCAACTGGTGTCGTCGAGCACGTAGATCATGTTCAGCAGCGGAATATAGAAACCCTGCAGATTGCCGACCAGCGGCAGCAGCATGGTCACTACCCACACCAGAATCCCTGCCAGCAGACCGGCAATGAAACCGCGCCGGTTGGCGGTCGGCCAGTACAGCACGGAGAGCACGCCCGGCAGGAATTGCAGAGTGGCGACGAACGCGACGATGCCGAGGTTGGCCAGATCCTGTTCGGCGCCGAGCATCAGATAGAAGCCGAAACCAGCCATGATGATCGCGACGATCAGCGCCCGGCGCGTCCATTTCAGCCAGCGATAGATGTTGCCCTCGGCAGGCGGCTGATAAAGCGGCAGCACCAGGTGGTTCAGCGCCATGCCCGACAGCGCCAGCGTTGTGACAATGATCAGCCCGCTGGCGGCCGATAAGCCGCCGACGTAAGCCAGCAATGCCAAGGGTTTACTGTTGGCGGCAATGCCGATGCCGAGGGTGAAATATTCCGGATTGGTTGTCGCGCCGAGCTTGAGACCCGCCCACAGAATCAATGGCACTGCCAGACTCATCAGCAACAGGAACAGCGGAAGACCCCAACTGGCGCTGACCAGCGAGCGCGGATTGAGATTCTCGGTAAAAGTCATGTGATACATGTGCGGCATCACGATGGCCGAGGCGAAGAACACCAGCAGCAGCGTGCGCCACGGCCCTTCCTGCAACGGCGTGTGCAGGGCGGCGAGGGCGGTCTGGTTTTGCAGCAGCCACAGTTCAAGTTGTTGCGGGCCATCGAACACGCCGTACAGCGCGTAAAGGCCAACGCCGCCAAGGGCGACCAGTTTGATCACCGACTCGAAGGCAATCGCGAACACCAGCCCTTCGTGTTTCTCGCGGGTGGCGATGTGCCGGGAACCAAAGAAAATCGTGAACAGAATAATCAGCGAGCAAAACGCCAGTGCGACGCGGCTCTGGACCGGTTCACCGGTAAGAATCCCAATAGAGTCGGCCACCGCTTGAATCTGTAACGCCAGCAACGGCAACACGCCGATCAGCATGAAAATCGTGGTCAGCGCCCCCGCCCAGGTGCTGCGAAAGCGGAAGGCGAACAGATCCGCCAGCGACGATAGCTGATAGGTGCGGGTGATTTTCAGGATCGGATACAGCAACACCGGCGCCAACAGAAAGGCACCGGATACGCCGAGATAGCTGGAAAGAAAGCCGTAGCCGTACTGATACGCCAGACCAACCGTGCCGTAAAACGCCCACGCACTGGCGTAAACCCCCAGCGACAGGGTGTAAGTCAGCGGGTGGCGAATGATCGCCCGGGGGATCATGCCCCGTTCACTGATCCAGGCTACGCCGAACAGCACCGCGAGGTACGCGGCGCTGATCAGGATCATCTGGGTCAGGCTAAAGCTCATCGGCATCTTTTTGGCTCTGCAGGATGAAGGTCACGACAATCAGGATCAACCAGAGCAGATACGGCCGATACCAGGCGCCCGTGGCGTCGATCCACCAATCCATGATGGCTGGAGAAAACAGATAGATTCCCACGACCAAAAGCAGGACCAAGCGATAGATGTACATCCCGGCCTCTCTTTTTTATGCGCGTGCCCGAAAACGTGCGGCGATGGTAACGGATGGGCGCGCCACTGCAAGTGTCGTCATAGCAGTTGCGCTTCGGGCAGGGTCAGTGTGCGCGGGATCTTGCTCGCATCCCAGTGGGCACTGCCCCACTTGAGCAACTCATGCGCACTGGCGTGGGCCAGTTCGGCGCCGGGGTTTTGCCCCAATGCGCGCAAGGCCCGCAGCAGCAACGGCGTGGCTTGATCGGCGGTCAGCGGCGGCGAGCGGTAAGACTTGCCGAGCTTGTTGCCGTCAGGCTGGGTGATCAAAGGAAGGTGTAGATAGCGCGGCTGACGCAAACCCAGCAGTTCTTGCAGATAGAGTTGGCGCGGCGTTGAGTCGAGCAGGTCGGCGCCACGCACGATATCGGTGATGCCTTGCCAGGCATCATCCAGCACGACCGCCAGTTGATAGGCGTAGAGACCGTCGCGGCGGCGGATCACGAAATCGCCGACGTCGCGGCCCAGATGCTGGCGATACTCACCCTGCACGCGGTCGATGAAATGGTATTCCAGCTCCGGCACACGCAGGCGGATCGCCGCATCTTGCTGGTCGTGACCGGCATTGCGGCACAGGCCCGGATAGATCCCGTTATACGCTTCCAGTTGCTTGCGCGAGCAGGTGCAGGCGTAGGCCAGACCGTGGTTGAACAGGCTGTCGAGCACTTGCGCATAGGCTTCGTGCCGATCACTCTGACGCACCATCTCGCCATCCCATTCAAAGCCATAGCTTTCCAGGGCCTTGAGAATCGCTGCCTGTGCGCCCGGTTCTTCACGGGGCGGATCGAGATCCTCCATGCGCACCAGCCAGCGACCGCCTACCGAGCGGGCATCCAGATAGGAGGCGAGTGCAGCCACCAGCGAGCCGAAGTGCAGATGTCCGCTGGGAGTAGGGGCGAAGCGGCCGATGTAAGCGGGAGGCGTTTTGGCAGTCATGGAAGCGATACTACTTTTTCAGGGCGTGCGTTGGTCAACTTGTAGGAGTGAGCCTGCTCGCGATAGCGGTTTAACATTCAACATCAATATTGACTGAATCATTGCCATCGCGAGCAGGCTCACTCCTACAGAAGGCAAACGACAGAAACAAAAACGGAGCGTTCGCACGCTCCGTTTTTCATTCAGGTCGGGATTATTTGCCGACCTGTTTTTCCTTGATTTCCGCAAGGTTCTTGCAGTCGACGCACATGTCGGCGGTCGGACGGGCTTCGAGGCGCTTGACGCCGATCTCGATGCCGCACGAGTCGCACCAGCCGTACTCTTCGTTCTGGATCAGCTCGAGCGTCTTGTCGATCTTCTTGATCAACTTGCGCTCGCGATCACGAGCGCGCAGCTCGAGGGCAAATTCCTCTTCCTGACTGGCACGGTCGGCCGGGTCAGGGAAGTTTGCCGCTTCGTCTTTCATATGATCAACGGTGCGATCGACTTCCTGCATCAAGTCCTGCTTCCACTTGTTCAGGATCTTGGTGAAGTGCGCGCGCATCGGTGCGCCCATGTACTCTTCGCCCTTGGTCGGAACGTAAGGTTCGAAGCCGCTGATCGACGCTTGCTGCTGTTGCTTTGCTTGGGTGGGCATGAAATGGACCGCCTCTACTCTTGTAATCCATTGCGCAGGATTGCTCCATCACCGACACCTGCCGGCCCTGCGGCTGCAAGCGGGCGAACTTACCAGATCAAATCGGCCTGCGCTACTCCCGGATGTCGAGCCCGCGGCCGGTGAGGCTTGCAAAAGTTTGCCAAGCCATGTCTGGCGGTGTTGGAGACCTGTTCAATCACTGATTTTAGTCAATCCTGGAGCGTATGCTCTTATCGTTACAGTCCAGAGTTCTTGAGGCTGTGACCGCTGCGGGTTCTCGCTCGTTCCGGCAGATGCGTAGAATCGTCTCTTTTTTTCCGTCGAAGGAAGGCCAATGGCTCAGCCCTACAGTGCGCGCAGTCGTGCGATCGAACCGTTCCATGTCATGGCGTTGCTGGCGCGGGCCAATGAGTTGCAGGCTGCTGGCCACGACGTGATCCATCTGGAAATCGGCGAGCCGGACTTCACCACCGCAGAACCGATCATTCGCGCCGGCCAAGCCGCGCTGACGGCGGGCAAGACCCGTTACACCGCAGCGCGTGGCATTCCTGAGCTGCGCGAGGCGATAGCCGGTTTTTATCAACAGCGCTACGGGCTGAATATCGATCCACGACGGATTCTGATCACTCCGGGCGGTTCCGGTGCGCTGTTGCTGGCCAGTGCGTTGTTGGTCGATCCGGGCAAACACTGGCTGCTCGCCGATCCCGGGTATCCGTGCAACCGGCATTTCCTGCGGCTGGTTGAAGGCGCGGCGCAGTTGGTGCCAGTAGGCCCAGAGGTGCGTTATCAACTGACCCCGGATCTGGTGGCGCGGCACTGGGATCACGACAGCGTCGGCGCGCTGGTTGCCTCGCCGGCCAATCCCACCGGAACAATCCTGACCCGCGATCAACTGGCCGGGTTATCCACAGCCATCAAGGCCCGACACGGCCATCTGGTGGTGGACGAGATATATCACGGTCTGACCTACGGCACTGATGCGGCGAGCGTGCTGGAAGTCGACGACAGTGCTTTTGTCCTCAATAGTTTCTCCAAGTATTTCGGCATGACTGGTTGGCGCCTTGGCTGGCTGGTAGCGCCGGACGCCGCCGTCAGCGAGCTGGAGAAACTCGCGCAAAACCTCTACATCAGCGCGCCGAGCATGGCCCAGTACGCGGCATTGGCGTGTTTCGAGCCCGACACGATTGCGATCCTCGAAGAGCGCCGCGCCGAATTCGGTCGACGTCGGGACTTCCTATTGCCAGCGTTGCGTGAATTGGGTTTCAACATTGCAGTCGAGCCGGAAGGCGCGTTCTATCTCTACGCAGATATCAGCAAGTTCGGCGGTGATGCCTTCGCGTTCTGTCAGCATTTCCTTGAAACCGAGCACGTGGCATTTACCCCGGGGCTGGATTTCGGTCGTTATCAGGCCAGTCATCATGTGCGTTTTGCCTACACGCAAAACCTTGATCGCTTACAGCAGGCGGTGGAACGGATCGCTCGTGGTCTGAAGAGCTGGCAAGGCTGATGCGTTTCTCTCCTCCTCTTGAAGAAGCGCGACTGATTCGTCGCTACAAACGATTTCTCGCTGACATCGAAACGGTTAACGGCGAGTTGCTGACTATTCATTGCCCGAACACCGGCTCGATGCTCAATTGTCAGGTCGAGGGCGGACAGGTCTGGTTCAGTCGCTCGAATGATCCGAAGCGCAAATTGCCCGGCACCTGGGAAATCGGTGAAACCCCGCAGGGCCGGTTGTTCTGTGTGAATACCGGGCGCGCCAACGCGCTGATCGAGGAAGCCTTGCAGGCCGGAGTGATTACCGAGCTGAACGGCTTTACCGCATTGAAGCGTGAAGTGGCGTACGGCCAGGAAAAGAGTCGCATCGATTTTCGGCTGGAATACCCGAGCGGCCCGGCGTACGTGGAAGTGAAAAGCGTCACTCTGGGTTTTGACGGCACGGCGGTGGCGGCATTTCCCGATGCCGTGACTCAGCGCGGTGCCAAACACCTGCGGGAACTGGCGCATCTGGCGCGGGACGGGATTCGTGCGGTGCAGTTGTATTGCGTCAATCTCACCGGAATCGAGGCAGTGCGTCCGGCCGAAGAAATCGATTCGGCCTACGCCGAGGCGCTACGGGAAGCGGTTGCCTGCGGCGTGGAGGTGCTGGCGTACGGTGTGCGATTGACTCACGAAGAGATGGTGGTCGATCGCCGGCTGGAGGTTTTGCTGCGCGGTTAAAGATCTATCCACAGGCCTTTCGCGTCTTCCCGGCAAGCGATGGCGGTCAAGGATTGCCCGGCGCAGGGCCCGGAAACACATTCGCCATCCTCGATCAGAAACAGTGCGCCGTGTGTGGCGCACTGGATCAGGCTGTTGCTGGCGTCTAGAAACTGGTCGGGATGCCACTCCAGACCGACGCCACGGTGCGGGCAGCGATTGAGATAGACATAGGCCTGACCTGCGCGGCGCACGGCAAACAGTTTTTTACCGTCGATGTCGAAACCGCGGCTGCCGGCCTCGGCCAGATCGGCACCGGCGCAGAGAAACTTCATGGCTATCCTCAAGAATCGGCTCGTGTCGGGATATGTCCGAGCTTGACGTTTAAATGCAAACAATTATCAAATGGCCGCCTTCGCCCGCAGGACGGCTGGCAGATGCCAAGGATACTTGGCCTGTCATGCTGACGCCCGGGAAAAAACCTTATTCAAGGAAGCTGTGTATGCGCCTGAGTACCCGCGTTGCTGTGCTGTGTGTCGGACTTTTCGTCAGCCACCAGGCTGCAGCGGCCGAATTGCCGCAACGCTGGGTCAGCGCCGGTGGTGCCTTGTCGGAATGGGTGAGTGCGCTCGGCGGCGAATCGAAACTGGTTGGCGTTGATACCACCAGTCAGCATCCCGGCTCTTTGAAATCCCTGCCGAGTATTGGCTACCAGCGTGCGCTATCGGCGGAAGGCATCCTCAGCCTGCGCCCGGACATTCTGATCGGCACCGAAGAAATGGGGCCGCCGCCAGTGTTGTCGCAAGTCAAAAGCGCAAAGGTGCAGGTGGAGTTGTTCTCGGCTCAGCCTGATCTGCCAACGCTGGAAAAGAACGTCACTCACCTGGGGCAATTGCTCGGCGCCGAGGCGCAAGCCGCGCAACTGCTGCAAAGTTATCAACAGCAACTCGCTGCGCAGAAAACCCGTGTGACTGCGGAGCAGACCAAACACAAGGCGCCGGGCGTGCTGGTATTGATCGGACATGCTGGTGGCAAGCCGTTGATCGCCGGTAAAGACACCGCCGCCGACTGGCTGCTGCAACAGGCGGGCGGGCATAACCTGGCGACTCACACCGGTTACAAGCCGTTCTCCGTGGAGGCTCTGGCCGGTCTTGACCCTGAGGTGCTGGTGTTTGCTGACCGCGCGATGACCGGCGATGCGGCCAAGGCTGCTTTGTTCAAGGAAAATCCGATCCTCAATGCAAGCCGTGCGGCCAAGGCCGGTCGTGTGCTGGAGCTGGACCCGACTCTGCTGGTCGGCGGCCTCGGCCCACGGTTGCCGGCGGAACTGAAAGTCTTGTCTGATGGTTTCTACCCGACCCAGAGCGGCCAATGACCACACTGGTAAAACCTCGTAGCCTGTTTATTGGCCTGATCCTGCTGTGTTTGCTGGCCACCTGGCTATCGCTGGCGTTAGGGCCGGTCAGCCTGCCGCTGTTCGATACGTTGCGCGCAGCCCTGCGCTTGCTCGGTGTGCCGCTGGCGCCGGATGGTCTGGAGCAGGCTGAGCTGATACTCGGGCAGATCCGTCTGCCGCGAACCTTGCTCGGGCTGGCGGTCGGCGGCGTGCTGGCGCTGTCGGGCGTGGCGATGCAGGGACTTTTTCGCAATCCACTGGCCGACCCGGGATTGGTCGGGGTTTCCAGCGGCGCGGCATTGGGCGCGGCGGTGGCGATTGTCGGCGGTTCTTTTTTTGGCGGATTGCCGGAATGGTTTGGGCCGTATCTGTTGTCGGTGTGTGCGTTTCTCGGCGGCCTCGGGGTGACGGCGCTGGTCTATCGGCTGGGGCGGCGCAACGGGCAGACCAACGTCGCAACGATGTTGCTGGCCGGCATTGCCTTGACCGCACTCGCCAGTTCAGCGGTGGGGTTGTTCACTTATCTGGCCGATGACGCGACCCTGCGGACGCTGACCTTCTGGAACCTCGGTAGCCTGAATGGCGCCAGTTATGCGCGACTGTGGCCATTGCTGATCATCAGTGCTGGTGTCGCGCTGTGGTTGCCGCGTCGGGCCAAGGCATTGAATGCCTTGCTGCTGGGGGAATCGGAAGCAGGGCATTTGGGCATCGACGTCGAAAGCCTCAAGCGTGAATTGGTGTTCTGCACGGCGCTGGGTGTCGGTGCAGCGGTGGCAGCGGCCGGGATGATTGGCTTTGTCGGGCTGGTGGTGCCGCATCTGGTGCGGTTGCTGGCAGGGCCCGATCATCGGGTGTTGTTACCGGCATCGGTGTTGGCAGGTGCGAGTCTATTGCTGCTCGCGGATCTGGTGGCGCGGTTGGCGCTGGCGCCGGCGGAACTGCCGATTGGCATCGTCACGGCGTTTATCGGTGCGCCGTTCTTTCTTTATCTGCTGCTGCGAGGGCGTGCTTGATGTTGCGAACGCACAATCTGCAGATCCGCCGTGGCCGCAAGGTTGTCCTCAGCGATGTCACCCTGCAACTTGAACCCGGCGAAGTGCTTGGCGTGCTGGGGCCCAATGGCGCCGGTAAAAGCACACTGCTCGGTGCGTTGTGCGGGGAGCTGGCGGCGAGTGAAGGCGAGGTCTCGCTCGACGGCGAAGCATTGAGGCACTGGACTGGCACCCAGCGGGCGCAACGTCTGGCGGTGTTGCCGCAGGTATCGACGCTGGATTTTGCCTTTCGAGTTGAAGAAGTGGTCGGCATGGGGCGTTTGCCTTATCAAAGCGGTCGAGTGCGGGATGACGAAATCGTCGCGGCGGCGCTGGCTGCTGCAGATGCGGGCCATCTGAGCGGTCGCAGTTATCTGGCATTGTCCGGTGGCGAACGTCAGCGTGTTCATCTCGCTCGGGTATTGGCGCAGCTGTGGCCGGGACAGGCCGGGCAGACGTTGTTGCTGGACGAGCCGACTTCCATGCTTGATCCGCTGCATCAGCACACGACCTTGCAAGCCGTGCGCGAGTTTGCTGATCGCGGCGCGGCGGTGTTGGTCATCCTGCATGATCTGAATCTGGCGGCGCGTTATTGTGATCGGGTGTTGCTGCTCGAAGGCGGGCGTCCGGTAGCGCTGGATACGCCGCAGCAAGTTCTGCAGCCAGAGTCGCTGAAAGCAGTGTTCGGACTGGAAGTGTTGGTGCAACCGCACCCGGAGCGTGGGCATCCGCTGATCATCGCCCGCTGATTTGATCATCGAGGTGCAGGCATGCGCAGGATTTTATTGTTGGCAGTGTTGTGGCTTGGTGGATGTCAGCATATGGCGGCGCCGCCACCGGTCAGCGGTGAAGTTCGTGATCTGCGCAGTGGCGAGATCCTGACTGCGCAGCAATTGCTGACACGACTGAGTAAACCGGCGCAGCTCATCATCGGCGAGCATCATGACAATGCCGATCATCATGCTGTGGAATTGTGGTTGTTGCAGGCGCTCGGCGAGCAACGACCGCAGGGCAGCTTGTTGCTGGAAATGCTGACGCCGGATCAACAGCCCAAGGTTGATCAATTGCGTCACGCTGCGTCGCCTCCCGCTGACCTTTCTGTCGCACTGGCCTGGCAGGATGGCTGGGACTGGAATCTCTATGGGCCGATTGTCCGGTTCGCTCTGTCTCAGCCCTATCCTTTATTGGCGGCCAATCTCGATAACACGCAGATTCGCGACTTCTATCGTCAGCCGCCGATCTTGCAGGGCGCGCGTAGTAACGCGGCGGCGGTGAAGTCCACACTTCTTGAGCAAATCAGCGACTCCCACTGCGGACTGCTGTCCGAATCGCAAATGCCGGCGATGCTGGCGGTCCAGCAACAACGGGATCGGCGCATGGCTGAGCGTTTAATCAGTGCGCCTGCGCCGTCGTTGTTATTGGCAGGGGCCTGGCATGCACGCAAGGACGTCGGTGTGCCGCTGCATGTTGTGGATCTGGGAGGGACGCAAGCACCGACGGTGTTGCTTCTGGCTGAGCAGGGCAGTGAGGTGACGGCGGCGATGGCCGATTATGTCTGGTACACGCCAGCTACTGCGCCACAGGATTACTGCGCGCAGATGCGTAAACAATTCGGCAAATGACTTTTCCACAGGCAAAAAAAGACCCGGTAAAAAACCGGGTCAAATAACCGTGATTAGCCTGATGAGGAGATAATCTGAGAGTCCGAACCAAGGGCTTTTCAGAATATCGACTGATCTCGCGACCAGTTGTGATAATCATAGCGATTCTCATTAGCGAGTCAACAACTGTTTTTTCATTTATTTGATTCAGCCGCGAAAATGGCCGGAATGCCCCGGAATATGGGGACTCAGCTTGAGCTTTTGGTCGGAGTTAGTAGTGTGATCTGTCGATTGAGCTGGCCGATACGCCGGGCCATGTTCTCTATCAGGCTGTGGGCGATCTTTGGATTGGTGCGGGTCATGTTCAAAAATTGATCGCCCGGGATCAGCATCACCGTACTCGGCTCTCGCGCAATGACCGTGGCGTTGCGCGGTTCGCCGGTAAACACCGCCATCGCGCCGAAAATCTCGTCCTTGGGGACTTCGCCGACCTTGAGGCCATCGACGAACGCTTCGGCATGCCCGTCGATGATCACGAAGACGTGATCGGCAGCGTCACCTTGATGAATCAACACTTCGCCGGCAGGGACGCGTTTGAAACCGTTGGTGCTGCGAAACTCACGAGGCTTCAGTTCGGCAACCGCGTGGCTGAGTAATGTCATGTGGCCGAGCAAATAGTGGAGAAATTGCTCGGCGCGTTCGGTCTCGGCATACAGGTGCTGAAACAGCTCGCTTCGTTGATACGGTTGCAGGCGTAACGGCCCATCACTGCACAAGCGCCAGTCAGCCCATTCGCTGCCCTGTTGCAGACCGATCAAGTCGCCTTCCTGCCAATAGAACAATGCCCGCGCCCCCACATACCCGGTGATCACACCTTCGTTCAGTAGAAACAATTGGTCTGCGGGCAACTGCGCAATCAGATCCTCAGTGCTTTCCAGTTCCAGTAGCGGCCCGCACGCTGCAAGCCCTTCCAGGCACTGCGCAGGCAACGTCTGTAAACGATTGATCAATGCGTCGGCGTGAGCCGATTGTTCCCCGAGCAGATACATGACGGTCAGTGCCCGTTCAGTTCTTGTGGCGTGAGGAAATGGCGTCGAGCTGTTTGTTCAAGGCGTCCTTGCGCTCGGCGGGCAGGTCGTTCCAGTGCATGTCCATCAGTGCACCCTCGATCGCATACAGCAACACCTTCGATGCGCGAAACCCGCGAGTACGCACAGCCCGGTAGGCGTCGACTGCGCCCAGGCGGCGCAAATCCGAGGCGCTATGGATGCCCACGGCGTGCAGCCATTGTGCCGACGTCTTGCCAAGATTCTTCAGGTGCTGCAGTTCATCATTCATCAAGCCTCCTTGCGACGGCCGAATGGGCGTGGGCGAGCTTCTCAGGAGTGTAGCCATCAGTAGGAAAAGCGTGGTTGTTTGGTCGGATTAGACGCAAACGCTACTAAGAACCGTCGGAACTTTTGGCGGGATAGACGGTTGGAGGAGGGCGGGAGTGCTCAGGAAAAATCCGCGCAGCACTACGTCCAGCGCAAAGCGGGGGCGCTGGACAGATCAGGCAGACGATTACTTAGCGGGTGCGATAGCGCAGGCGCGTACCGAAATTCATCGACATCAGAATCTCATCTGCACTCAGCTCAGGCGGGAAATACGCGCCGGAAATCTGTGCGTGGGCAAGACTGGCACCTTCCAGCGCCGAGCCTCGGAAATCAATGCCGCGTAAATCGGCGGAGCGAAAGTACGCGTCCCGGAAATCCACGCCATCGGCGTTCAATTCACGCAGATCAAGGCCGCGGAAGTCGCCGCCGACCATGTCGATAGGACCGTCGTTCGGGCGTTCCTTGTTGAATCCTGCGATGTCATCTTTGTGCAGCAAGGCATATAGCGGAGTGTCGAGAAGTTTCGGCTGGCTCATGTCACATCACCTGTTGGTTTTATGACGCCAGTATAGTGCCACTATTTATCGGCCGTGAAGCGAGCGAGGGCTTCACGGCCGAAATAGTTTCTTACAGGCCCGGCAGGCGCTGGCGGATTTGCGCTACGACAGTGTCCAGAGTCCCGCTTTCATTGGTTTGCACACGTTTGCTGCGCAGGATTTCTTCCGGCGTAAGTGCTTCGCGGCTGGCTTGTTGGGCGGCGATAACGGCCAGGTTGGCGTCGGACGGATCTTTTTTGTCTGCCTGACGCAGGGCCAGCCAGCTCTCGATGACTGCTTGCGGTGCGTTGCAGTCGAGGATCAGGAACGGCGTGCCGGTGGCTTCAGCGATTTTCGCGGCGCTGTCACGTTGCTCACGCTTGAGATAAGTCGCGTCGATCACCACCGGGAAACCGGCGTGCAGAATCACTTCGGCAATGTCATGCAGCCGAGCGTAGGTCGCGCTGCTGGCGTCGGCACTGTAAATGCCGGCCTGCGGATCGTTGGCGACGGTTTGTTCGCCGAACAGACGCTTGCGTTCAACATCGGAACGCAGACGAATCGCGCCCAGAGCTTCGACCAGACGCATGGCAACGTGGCTCTTGCCGACGGCGGAAACGCCGTGAGTGATCGCCATGAAACGCGAGGGAATGGTGCTGTAGCTTTCAGCCAGGTTCGCGTAGTTGCGGTATTGGCGCAGGGTAGTGGCGCGCTGCACCGGTGTCGCGTCGGCAGGCATGCTGAACAGTGCAACCTTCGCGCGAACCAGAGCACGGTAGGCTTTGTAGAAGTTCAGCACTTCCAGGCCTTGATAGTCGCCGGTCAGCTCCAGGTATTGGCTGATGAAACGGCGAGCCAGGGATTTCAGGCCACGGTCTTCAAGGTCCATCGCCAGGAAGCCGGTGTCGGCCCAGACGTCGGTGAAGCGGAATGGCTCGTTGAATTCGATGCAGTCGAAAATCACCACTTTGCCGTCGATCAGCGTGGCGTTGCCCAAGTGGATGTCGCCGTGACATTCGCGGGTGAAACCTTCGGTCTTGCGTTGAGCGAACAGCGGCTTGAGGCGTTCGAAGCTGCTTTCGGCCCAGGCTTTCAGGGCTTCCAGTTGCAGCAGATCGTTCTTGTCGCTGAGGAACGGCAGAATCTGCTCGAAGTTCTGGCTCACCGGAGCCATCACGCTGTCCGGGGTGCCAGCATCGTGTTCGGCCGGGACTTTCGGAGCGCTGAGGTGGAAGTGGGCGATCTGCTCGGCCATTTCATCGATGTGGGTGGTGGTCAGCTCGCCGTTGGCTTGCAGGGTGCTGAGCAAACCGCTCTGTGGGAACTGACGCATTTTCAGCACGTATTCGATGGCCGGACCATCACCACCCAGTTGCGGCGCTTCGACGCTGCCAGTCACTGGCAACACTTCCAGATACAAATCGTCGGTCAGACGTTGGTTCAGACGCAGCTCTTCACCGCAAAAATGTTCGCGAGCGTCAAGGCTGGTGAAGTCGAGGAAACCGAAATTCACTGGTTTCTTCACTTTATAAGCAAAGGGGCCGGTGAGGATCACCCACGAGATATGGGTTTCGATGACCTGGAACCCATCAACGGGATGCGGATAGAGGGCCGGGTTTTGCAGGGCAGCGATCAGGGACTGGCTCACGGGCGATCCTTCAGAGTCTGGAAAAATTCGAGGGCGTCATTATGGCCGCAAGCCAGCCTGACGCAAACCTCGGAGCGCTCCTGTTGAGTATGAATAAAGTGCGTATAATCCGCCGCCATGACTCGTACTCGATCTCCCCGCACAAAGAAAAAACCACCTTCCAAGGGCCTGCGCCCATGGCTGGGTTGGGCCATTAAACTCAGTCTGGTCGGCCTTGTGGTGCTGGCCGGCTTCGCCGTTTACCTCGATGCCGTGGTGCAGGAGAAGTTCTCCGGCAAGCGCTGGACCATCCCGGCCAAGGTATATGCGCGTCCGCTTGAGCTGTTCGTCGGACAAAAGCTCAGCAAGGATGACTTCCTCACCGAACTCGATGCCCTCGGCTATCGCCGCGAAGCCGTGAGCAATGGCCCCGGCGCGGCGGCGGTCAGTGGTAACACTGTCGATCTGAATACCCGTGGCTTCCAGTTCTACGAAGGATTGGAAAAACCTCAGCCGGTGCGCGTGCGCTTCTCTGGCGATTACGTCGCGGAGCTTTCTGCGAGCAATGGCTCGAAGCTTTCCGTGGTGCGTCTGGAGCCGTTGCTGATCGGCGGGATTTACCCGAAAAACCTTGAAGACCGGATTCTGATCAAGATCGATCAGGTGCCGCCGTATCTGCTCGACACGCTGGTAGCTGTCGAAGACCGCGACTTCTATAGCCACTGGGGCGTGTCACCCAAGTCGATTGCGCGAGCAATCTGGGTCAACACCTCTGGCGGCAAGATGACTCAGGGCGGCAGTACGCTGACCCAGCAGTTGGTGAAAAACTTCTACCTGACTAGCGAACGCAGCCTGAGCCGCAAGCTAACCGAAGCCATGATGGCGATGTTGCTGGAACTGCATTACGACAAGAAAGACATCCTTGAGGCCTATCTCAACGAAGTCTTCGTCGGTCAGGATGGTCAGCGTGCGGTGCACGGTTTCGGTCTGGCGAGTCAGTTCTTCTTCGGCCAGCCATTGTCCGAGCTGAAGTTGCACCAGGTCGCGTTGCTGGTGGGCATGGTCAAAGGGCCGTCCTACTACAACCCGCGCCGCAACCCCGAGCGGGCGCTGGAGCGTCGTAATCTGGTGCTCGACGTGCTTGAACAGCAGGGCGTGGCGACGACCGAACAGGTCGAAGCGGCGAAGAAAATGCCACTGGGTGTAACCACTCGCGGCAAGCTGGCCGACAGTTCGTTCCCAGGCTTCATCGATCTGGTCAAACGCCAGTTGCGTGAAGACTATCGCGACGAAGACTTGACCGAAGAAGGCCTGCGGATCTTCACCAGTTTCGATCCGATCCTGCAGATGAAGGCGGAAGCGTCGGTCAACGACACCTTCAAGCGTCTGTCCGGGCGCAAAGGCTCCGACGATGTGGAAGCGGCGATGGTCGTGACCAATCCGGAGACCGGCGAAGTCCAGGCCATGATCGGCAGTCGTCAGGCGAGTTTCGCCGGCTTCAACCGGGCGCTGGATGCGGTGCGACCGGTCGGCTCGTTGATCAAGCCGGCGGTCTATCTGACCGCGCTGGAGAAACCGAGCAAATACACGCTGACCAGTTGGCTGTCGGATGATCCGTTGTCGGTCAAAGGCGCGGACGGTCAGGTGTGGAAACCGCAGAACTATGATCGTCGCTCTTACGGCACCGTGTTCCTTTATCAAGGGTTGGCGCATTCCTACAACCTGTCGACCTCGCGTCTCGGGCTTGAAGTCGGCGTGCCGAATGTTCTCAAGACCCTCGCACGTTTGGGCGTAACGCGTGAATTCCCTGCGTACCCATCGATGTTGCTGGGTGCTGGCGGCATGACCCCGATCGAAGTGGCAACCATGTACCAGACGCTGGCCAACGGTGGTTTCAATACGCCGATGCGCGGCATCCGTAGCGTACTGACTGCCGAGGGCGAACCGCTCAAGCGTTATCCGTTCCAGATTCAGCAGCGTTTCGACCCGGCGTCGATTTATCTGATTCAGAACGCGATGCAGCGGGTAATGCGCGAAGGTACTGGCAGTTCGGTTTACAACGTGCTGCCGAAAACCCTGACGCTGGCGGGCAAGACCGGTACCAGTAACGATTCCCGTGACAGCTGGTTCGCCGGTTTCAGTCAGGATCTGCTGGCGGTGGTGTGGCTGGGGCGCGATGACAACGGCAAGACGCCGTTCACCGGTGCAACCGGTGCGCTACAGGTCTGGACCAGTTTCATGCGCAAGGCCGATCCGCTGCCGCTGGACATGCCGCAGCCGGACAATATCGTACAGGCGTGGGTTGATTCGCGTACCGGACAAGGCTCCGATGCCAACTGTCCGGGTGCGGTGCAGATGCCGTATATTCGCGGCAGCGAACCGCCACCCGGCGCTGCGTGTGCAGGCGAAAGCCCTGCCTCCGGCGAATCGGTGATGGATTGGGTCAAGGGCTGGATGAATTAAGCAAAGAGGGTTTCAAGTGAACAAGTGGTTGATTCCAGCGGTGACCGCCGTGGCTTTGCTCAGCGGCTGCTCTACTGTGCAGCGTGGTTCGATTCCGGTAGTGGATTCGGGTACCACCGTGTCCAACAGCGAACGTCTTTCGGCGAACGGCGGTTTCCGCAAGACGACGGTCAAACGTCCGGTGCAGGGCCAGACCCAGGCGATTCCGCAAGGTGATACCGGTGTGGTGGTGATGGTGCCGGGTGGTGGCGCGACAACTTCAGCGCCGATCAGCACTTCGCCGATTGTTCCGGGCCCGGCGTCCGGTGGCATCACTCCGGGGCCGTATAACCCGTCGCCAGTTGAATCGGCGCCGATCAATTCCGGCAGCTACAGCATGCCTTCGACGCCAAGCGGCATTCCTTCTGCCAGCAGTGGCGGCGGTCTGTCGGCGGATGAGCAACTGGACGGTCCGGTACTCGCCTTGCTGACCACCGCGCAGCAGCAACAGGCCGGTGGCGACCTCAACGGTGCGTCTTCCAGTCTGGAGCGTGCGCAACGGGTTGCACCGCGTGAGCCGCAAGTGCTTTATCGCCTGGCGCAGGTGCGCATGGCCCAAGGCGATGCGCCGCAGGCCGAGCAGTTCGCTCGTCGTGCGCTGACCATGGCCAACGGTCGTCCGGACTTGCAGGCCAACTTGTGGGAAATCATCGCTCAGTCCCGTGAGAAACAAGGTGATTCCGCCGGCGCTGCCCAGGCCCGTCAGAAGGCCAAGGTTTCGCTGTGATGGATACACGTTTCCCGAAAATCGCCGATCAGTTGCTGCTGATCGAGCGTGAACTGCGCACGCAAGGCTGGTGGGATGAAGTTCAGCCGTCTGCCGAAGCCTTGAGCAGTGTTGAACCGTTTTCGGTCGACACTCTGGACTTCGAACAATGGCTGCAATGGATCTTCCTGCCACGCATGAAGATGATCCTCGAACAGGATCTGCCATTGCCGAACGCCTCGGGCATTCAGGAAATGGCAGAAATGGTCTTCGCCCCGCGTAATCTGCAGGGCAAGGATCGGCAGTTGCAGGTGTTGCTCAAAGAGTTCGACCTGCTGATCACTGCTTCGCGCTGATCCAGTCTTTTTGTGGGCTGACATCGGTTCAATGTAGGAGCTGCCGCAGGCTGCGATCTTTTGATCTTGTTTCTAGAGAGCAAAGATCAAAAGATCGCAGCCTGCGGCAGCTCCTACAGTTAACTATTCACAATTCTCGGTAATCTGTTTCTGAGCTTCAGCGATGCGCTCCTGACGTTGCGCATCGCTCAGTCGCCGCAACTCCCCCTCGACCTCCTCCCTCAAGCGCGGATTGTTCTGCAATTGTGCAAGGTTCGTGCGTGCCTGTTCGCAAAACGCCTTGAGCTGCGTTTGCTGATCGGCGACCTGCTTCTTGACCTTGTCGTCGATGGCTTTCTGATCGCCCAGTGCGCCGCTGCCCGGCAATGCTGCCGGCTTCACCGGGGGCGAGGAGGGCGTCTGCACTGTCGTGGACGGTTGGCCCGGTGGCGGCTGTGCATCAAAGTGAGTGACGCCTTGAGCATCGACCCATTTGTAGATCTGAGCGGCCATGCACCAGGGGCTGAGGCCGATCAGCAGGGTGAGGAGGAGCGTTCGCATGCTGATTCCTTGGCAAAATTGCGCAATTGAAGCTAACAGAGTAGCGGTTTCCAGGTTTTTTCTTGCGTTCTCATGTGCTTACCCACAATTAACCACATAGACGACTTGACTTGGAGAGGGCGAAACAGAAGAATCCAAAGTCCGCTGTAGAGGGACTGCCAGAAGCAGACCCACTCGGTAGATCATTATGTTATTTTGGTAGAGGTTCTGTTAGTGAATGATAGTTTTTTGTGGCGATGTGTTGGTTTGTCGCGGTATAATT
>NZ_JBIUXX010000042.1:0-56585 GCF_044744235.1 Pseudomonas sp. NPDC087346 | reverse complement strand
CGCAGCGGCCAAGGTAAGACGTTGGATCAAGGAGCTACAAATCAACGTCAGTGAACACCGGGGCGATAAAGCGAAACCTTCGATTCATCTGAAATAGGTCAGCAATGGCGCGAGTTGCTCAGCGGCCAGTGGCTGGGGAGCTTTACGGCGTATCCCGTGAAAGCCCGCTCAGAATACGGTTTCGAGCCTGTAGGAAAAATACCGATTCCAGACATGCACTGTTACGGGGCGCGTAACAGTCTGGCCCTCTGCCGGCTTCATGCGCTGCGCTGATAACCCTCCATCCAGCCGATCCATGACCGGCGCAAATCCCCGTCCCGAGCGGGCATTCATCCTTTCGAGCGACAGCGTGAATACCTCCTTGGTGCGCTTATCCTCCCGTTGCGGCGGCAGTAGGGTGGGGCCTTCTGTCACTCACCGGGGAAGACGCATGACAAAAACAACAATGCGCGCCATCTTCACACCGCAGGCGCTGGCCGCTGTGGTGGCTCTGGGTTGCTGCGCCCAGGCGCACGCGGTTTCGTTCAACATCGGGGAGATCGAGGGCTCGTTCGATTCGTCGCTGTCGGTGGGGGCGAGTTGGGGGCTGCGAGATGCCGACAAGTCGCTGGTCGGCACGGTCAATGGCGGCACCGGGCAATCTTCGACTGGTGATGACGGACGCTTGAACTTCAAGAAGGGCGAGACCTTTTCGAAGATCTTCAAAGGCATCCATGACCTCGAACTGAAGTACGGCGACACCGGTGTGTTCGTGCGGGGCAAGTATTGGTACGACTTCGAACTCAAGGACGAAGACCGCGAGTTCAAACCGATCAGCGACAAGGGCCGCAAGGAAGGCGCGAAGTCCTCCGGCGGGCAGATTCTCGATGCGTTCGTTTACCACAATTACTCCATCGCAGACCTGCCGGGCACCATTCGCGCCGGCAAGCAGGTGGTGAGCTGGGGCGAAAGTACCTTCATCGGCAACTCGATCAACAGCATCAACCCGATCGACGTGTCGGCGTTCCGCCGTCCGGGCGCGGAGATCAAGGAAGGCCTGATTCCGGTGAACATGCTGTTCGGTTCGCAAAGCCTGACCGACAAACTCTCGGTCGAAGGCTTCTATCAACTGGAGTGGGATCAGACTGTTCTCGATAACTGCGGCACCTTCTTCGGTGTCGACGTAGCGGCGGACGGTTGCAACAACAATTACACGGTCGGCAGCCCGGCGATTGCGCCTTTTGTGCCGCTGACCCAAGCCTTTGGACAGGGCATTGAAGTGACCCGCGAAGGCGTGGTTGTTCCTCGCGGCGCCGACCGTGATGCGCGGGATTCCGGGCAGTGGGGCACGGCGCTGCGCTGGCTCGGCGATGACACCGAGTACGGCCTGTACTTCATGAACTACCACAGCCGTACACCGACGGTGGGCACCACTACGGCCGGTTTGTCGACGCTGGCGGCACTGCCGGGCATGGTCGGCATCGCCAATGGTCTGGCCCCCGGCAGCGGTTCGGGTCTGGCGCAGAGTGTGATGCTCGGGCGCGGCCAGTATTACCTCGAATACCCGGAAGACATCCGTCTCTATGGCGCAAGTTTCTCCACCACCCTGCCCACCGGCACCGCGTGGACCGGTGAAATCAGCTATCGACCAAATGCCCCGGTGCAACTCAGCACCAACGACCTGACCCTGTCGCTGCTCAACCCGATTGCCGGCGGCGCGGCATCACCGATTGCGACCACTCCGGGTGCTGACAACAAGGGCTATCGGCGCAAGGAAGTGACGCAACTTCAGAGCACCCTGACGCACTTCTTCGATCAGGTACTGGGCGCCGAGCGCTTGACCGTGGTTGGTGAGGCCGCGGTGGTGCGAGTCGGTGGACTGGAGTCGCGGGACATGCTGCGTTACGGCCGTGACTCGGTGTATGGCCAGTATGGTTTCGACGGCGATACCGGCGGTTTTGTGACCTCGACATCGTGGGGCTATCGGGCCCGGGCGATCCTCGATTACGCCAACGTGATTGGCGGGATCAACCTCAAACCCAACCTGTCGTGGTCGCACGACGTTTCCGGGTATGGCCCCAACGGCCTGTTCAACGAAGGCGCCAAAGCGATCAGCCTCGGGGTCGATGCCGACTACCGCAACACCTATACCGCGAGCCTCAGTTACACCAACTTTTTCGGCGGCGATTACAACGTCCTCGAAGACCGTGACTTCGTAGCCCTGAGCTTCGGCGTGAACTTCTGATCTGCCCGAGAAGGATGAAATCAATGCGCAAGATGATTCTGCAATGCGGTGTTCTCGCCCTCAGTCTGCTGGTGGCGAATGTGATGGCCGCGGTGTCGCCGGACGAAGCCAACAAGCTCGGCACCAGTCTTACCCCGCTCGGTGCCGAGAAGGCCGGCAACGCTGACGGCTCGATCCCGGCCTGGACCGGTGGAATCCCGAAAAATGCTGGCGCGGTCGACAGCAAGGGCTTTCTCGCCGATCCGTTTGCCAGTGAAAAACCGTTGTTCACCATCACCGCGTCCAACGTCGACAAGTACAAGGACAAGCTTTCCGAAGGTCAGGTAGCGATGTTCAAACGCTACCCGGAAACCTACAGGATTCCGGTCTACCCGACCCATCGCACCGTGGCCGTGCCGCCGGAAATCTACGAGTCGGCCAAGCGCAGCGCGCTCAACGTAACGACGATCAACGACGGTAACGGACTGGCCAATTTCACCGGCAATCGCTATTACGCGTTCCCGATTCCGAAGAACGGCGTCGAGGTGTTGTGGAACCACATCACTCGTTACCACGGCGGCAACGTCAAACGGATCATCACCCAGGTGACGCCGCAGACCAACGGCAGCTACACGCCGATCCGCTTCGAAGAAGTGATCGCTGTGCCGCAACTTATGAAGGACCTTGATCCGGAACAAGCGGCCAACGTGCTGACCTTCTTCAAGCAATCGGTGACCGCGCCGGCGCGACTGGCCGGTAACGTGCTGCTGGTGCACGAGACCCTCGACCAAGTGAAGGAACCGCGCCTGGCGTGGATCTACAACGCCGGTCAGCGTCGCGTCCGCCGTGCGCCGCAAGTGGCTTATGACGGGCCGGGCACTGCCGCCGATGGTCTGCGTACTTCGGACAACTTCGATATGTTCTCCGGCGCCCCGGATCGCTATGACTGGAAACTGGTCGGCAAAAAGGAGATGTACATTCCCTACAACAGCTACAAACTCGATTCGCCAAAGTTGAAGTACGACGACATCGTCAAGGCCGGGCACATCAATCAGGACCTGACTCGCTATGAGTTGCACCGGGTCTGGGAAGTGATCGGTACGGTCAAACCGAGCGAGCGGCACATCTACGCCAAACGGCACATGTACATCGACGAGGACAGCTGGCAAGTGGCGCTGGCTGACCACTATGACGGTCGCGGGCAACTGTGGCGTGTGGCCGAAGGGCATGCTCAGTATTACTACGATCACCAGGCTCAGGCCTACACCCTTGAAGCGCTCTACGACATCATCGCCGGCCGTTACATCGCGCTGGGGATGAAGAACGAGGAGAAACACAGCTTTGAATTCGGCTTCGAGGCCAAGGCTGCCGACTTCACCCCTTCGGCATTGCGCGCCGAGGGCGTTCGATAAGTCGGTTGAAATAGATGCAGGACACAAGGCGACCGGACGGTCGCCTTTTTTATGGGCGCCAATCAGCGCCCTGAATACTCGTGAACAAGTAATTGAGGCGGGCTAGGGTGAGCGCATAACGATAAAAAGGCTGACTCGATGACTGCCATGACTTTGTGCCTGGATCGCCCGGGATTTCTGCCTAGGTTGTCCTCCAATCACCAGTCGCGTGGGCGCTTGAGCGCGCCGCTGCTCGAATCGGCGGCTCGCGTCAGATTGATCTGCGCTCCGGCCGGCAGTGGCAAAACCGCGCTGATGACCGAATGCCTGTTGCAGGCCCCCGCAGACTGCGCTGTGCACTGGTTGCCGCTGGCTGGCGCGGCGCTGACGGGCGAAGATTTTTGCCAGCGGCTGGCGCAGCTATTGGGCTTGGTCGAAAGCCATGAACCTGCATTACTCGCTGCGCTGGCTCGCTGGCATGCGCCGACCTGGTTGTTTATCGACGATTTTTGTCGCCTGCCCGATCCGGTGCTGGACGCCATGCTCGACCGCTTGTTGGCGATCAGCAGCCCGACGCTGACCTGGTGGATTGGCTCGCGCAGGCGTCCGCAGTGCAACTGGCCGCGACTGTTGCTTGATGACGCATTGTACGAATGCGAGCCGACCACACTGGCCCTCACTCAGGACGAAATCGCCCGGGCGCTTGTGCATTTGCCGACGGAGCAGGCGACGAGTGTTGCCAGCCGTATCGTGCAACGTACCGCTGGCTGGTGCGCTGGAGTGCGCATGGCGTTGATGCAAAAGTGCGACTGGTCGCAAAAGCGTCAGCCTCAGGAGCGGCTAGATACTCTGCTCGATTATTTGCAACACGAACTGTTCAGCAGCCTCACGCCGGAGCAGACCGAAGTCTGGCGCGTGCTCGCGCATTTGCCGCGCTTCAACGACGGACTGTGCGAACACCTGTTCGGCGCCGGGGAGGGCGCGGAGCATTTGCACGCGTTGCAAGCACTCGGCTGCTTCATCGAACCGTGGCAGGAGACGTCCGACTGGTTGCAGATTTTTCCGCCGCTGTCGCGGGTGATGCGCGATGGCCACTGGCTTGGCGGGCGTTCATGGCATCGGCGGGCGTGCCAGTGGTTTGCTGCCGCAGGGGACTGGAAGTCAGCTTTCGAACAGGCGCTGCTCGCCGAAGAATATGAGGTGGCGGTCAGCCTGTTGCAGCATTTCAGTTTCGAGCAGTTGTTCGAGGATCAGACCGTCGTGCTGCTTTTGCACCTGCACGAACAGCAAGGCGAGGCGCTGATGCTTGGCTCGCCGCAACTGATCGGCTTGATGACGGCGGCCTTATTGTTTGCCGGACGCTTCGAGCAGGCGGCGAGCTGGATCGGCCATATGGGGCGTTTCCTTCCTCAGCCTTCGGCAGTCCTTGAGCAGCAATTGATTGCCCGCTGGCAGGCGCAGATGGGTTGGCTGTTGCATTTGCAAGGCTTGATGGAACCCACGCACGAGCACTTTCAGCAGGCACTGACAGGGTTGGGGGCGGACGCGTGGCCTGCGCGTTTGTTGTGCCTGTCCGGGCAGACCCAGCAGGCGCTGTTGTGCGGCGAACTGGAACAGGCACATGCGCTCAATCGTGAGGCACTTTGTCTCGCCCGTGCCCAAGGCTCATTGCTGTTCGAAGCGTTGCTGGAACTGGATCACGCGCAATTGCTGGAACAGCGTGGGTCCCCGGTGCGGGCAGAAAGTCTGCTGGCCGGAATCCAGGAGTTGTTGCTCGCACAAGGGCAGCGACCGACGCCGCTACTCGGACGCATTGCGTTGCGCCGTGGACGGTTGGCGTTGTGCATGGGGCAGGATGCAATTGCTGCCGAATTCTTTCAGCGCGGACTCGAAGATTGCCTGCGCAGCCACGACAAACGCGTGCTCTACGGCTTTCTGGGGCAGGCGCAATTGGCGGCCAATCAGGGCGACTACGCACAGGCTTTCGTACGCTTGAACGATGCCGAGCGGCTGATGCAGCAGCGGCAGATTCCGGCCACGGTTTATCGCGGTGTACTGCTGCAGGTCAGCAGTCATTTCTGGTTGCAACAGGGACGTCCAGGATTGGCTCGGGAGGCCCTGACTCGCGTATTGCGCCACTATTGCGCAGAGAATGCCCGGCAAGCCCCACCGGCGACACTGGAACTCATTGCACGAATCGAATACTTGCTGGCATTGGCCAACACCCATTTGCAGGTAGCGGTCGATCCCTTGGCGCAGCTTCAACTGTCGTTGCTCGCCGCACGTGAGCGCGGCATGTTGAATCTGGAAACCGAATTGCAACTGGTGATCGCTCAAGTGGCATGGCTAACCGGCAACCACGCGCTGGCACAGAATGCCCTGCAACGGGGAGTGGAGATGGCAGGGCGTAGTCAAACGCAACTGGCATTACGTGAACTGAGTTTACGTCAGCCAGACTTTTACTGTTTCACCGGGGTGAATGATCGTGTTGTGGAGGCGACGGAAGCAGACCCCGTACAAGGACCTTTGAGTCGACGGGAACTTGAAGTGTTGGATTTGATTGCGCAGGGTAATTCCAATCAACAGATTGCCGAGAAACTCTATATTTCTGTACATACTGTTAAGACTCATGCACGCCGTATCCATGGAAAGTTGGGTGTGGAGCGCAGAACTCAAGCTGTTGCAAAAGCCAAGGGTTTAAATTTGTGCTAGATAATGGAATTATTCTGGAATGCTAAATTTTGTGAAATAAACCTCGGGTTTTTTGTCGTTGGCGGTTCTTCTATAGTCGTGCTCAACGCTTAGGGTGAATAAGTTGTTTGCCTGGCGACTTGATAGAGGGATCTTAAATATGAATAACCTGTATACAAGCTTGATGCTCGATACCCTGTACAAACGAGTTGAAAGTTCAGATGAGTTGAAGAAAGCCAGAGCGGTGGGTCAGCAACTGTTGTCCGTGCTTGACAGTGTCCCCGCATTCAAGGCGATGGCGCGCGAGCGTTTGATAAAAGCACTTGCTGAATATAATGCCGGGGGATTGCTGGATAAGGCGTTTATTAATAGGGGTGACGTCGATATTGAATTTGGGAGTCGGCCCCAAGGTTCATTGCTTGATGTCTATGTTGAGTGCTTGTCGCGTAATATTTCTCCAACTTATATCATCAATGTCGATGGCGTCTATGATCGTCCAGATACGCGGGATACCCGATACAAATTGTCGGGGCTGGATCTCAATCAAGTCGAGCGGATTATCGAAAACGCTCGCCAGTCTCTGGATCGCGAGCACCGCAATAGCCTCGACAGGTATTGGCAGGCAAAGTCCCAGGGCACGCCGTCATTCACTAATAGGGACGTGCTACAGCAAGCCTTCTCCAGGGCGCTGATGGCTCAACTATCGCTGACTGTGATGGGCAAACGTCTGGAGTTGCATCAGGGTGAATGGATCGCAAAAACTCTGACATCGGGGGCTGGTCGATCGCTGTACCAGGTGATGGTCAAGGATGTAGCTGAATCGACCGTCAGACTCCCGTCGGCTTTTATCGTTGATATGGCAAATCTGGGTGCTCCGCAGCTTGATCTGAACAACGATCACCACACCTGTGTTCTTTATACCCCGTCTCGAGGATTCGAGTTTTTCCTGAGCAGCAATGATATGAATGCAGCGTTGTGTGTTCGGCTGGCGATTCCAGGAAACGCGTTGGGCTATCCGCAGTTGCAGGCAAGTGTTTTTGATTACTGTGCTGACTCGCATATCAAACACCAGAAAGACGAACTGCAGCGGCTGTTGAGTTCTCGTGAGCATTACGAGGCCGGTAAACTCTTCGCACTGGAGAATATTCAGCGGTTGACTGCACTTAAACAGCACTGGCTGACAAATATGGAGGTGTTGCTAGGCGCGGTGAAACGCGGTGAGTGGCCAGAGTGGCTGCGATCCGCAGCTGAATCCGTGCAGGATCGCTATTTACAACTTGAGACCTCGATGTATAAGTATCACGAGGATTTTCAGCGCACCCATGTACCCTGCTTTTCACTACAGGCTTACGCTCGAAATGTCGTATCTGCCTGGTCGGAAAGTGCTTTGGGTCGCGTCGTAGATGGTGACACCGTGCAAGTGCGCACAAGTTACGAAATGAAACTTGGCGGTAAGACGATCCGTCAGGAAGATACGCGGAGTTTGACTGAGCTTGTTGCCTTCGGTGCCCACGATCCAGGCTATACCCCAAAAATGTCTTTGGTGGGCAATCAAAACAGTGGGTTGACGGCCGATAAAATTGATAAATGGTTGCAGACGATAGATGTGCGCAAGGATTTTGTTGAAACGCGTTCGGCGGTGCTGCCGGCGGACTATCGTGACGCCTTGAGTAATAAACTGATCAGTAAACTTGAGTTTGATCTTTGGGTCGCCTATCACAGCCGAAAACTTGATAGCTCTGAGTTTGACAGGGTCAGTCGGGCCATCGCTGGCGATACTTCGATATTGATCGCGACTGTACGTTTCGTTGACGCTGAGCACACGTTGAGGGATATTTTGATTTTCCAGGACGGACGTCGTGGTCAGGGGCCACAACTGGTTTATATGCGGAGTGTAAAAGGGCCTAATGAATTCCTGCGGTTCAATAATTTCGATGAGTTTTCCAACAAACTAAAAATCTGGATGAGTGATGATCCAGCGTATGCCGCCTCACTGCTGCATTTCAAAGATCAGTCAAATGTCGGTAAGGCGCTGGAGCATGCCAGAGGCCTGGACTTTGATTTGCGTCAGATCCGTGCGACTTCGGTTGAATTACAGCGTGAAGCAAATAACCCGTTGCTTGGCGCAGTTTTGGCGGATTACAACTGGGCCTATGCGACGGCTACAAGTATTGCGCCATTGAATTTTCGTACTGCCTATCGTGTGCAGCGTCAGCAGCATGCGCGCCTCAATACCGAGCTCAAGGCTCTGTATACCGTCGAGGTGCGTGAAGCCGGATTGCCTTCCTACGAAGTCTTCGCTCGTGATCTGATCAAGGCAAGGATCGAAGAGGTACTGCGTTCACGAGGTAGCTATGTCGACGTTGATCCTGATCTTGTGTACGTACAGATTTCGCCGACCGAAGAATGGGTCTTGTCGGAATTGATTGTCAAAGAGCGCGCTTTCGAGCCGCCGAGCAGCCCTAATTGGGACCCGCAACGTGATTACCCGAGGTTTCACTGGAGTGGCAGGCAGGCGTCTCTGGATGCTCTGAGTATCAAGGATATCGCCAGTTGGTCAAAAACCCTGCGCCCCGGCGAAAAGTACATTCAGCTGTTGAAGTCGAAGTTTCAATCCGGTGACCCACTGTATTCATTCAAGCGCGAGGTCCATGCCCGCCGACAACAGTGCGAGATGTCTTTGGCTCTGATGTCCCAATTTGCTGAAGGGCAGCTGAACGCTGAACAGTTCAATAGTCTGACTCGTATCGTCAATGAGTTGAAAACGCCGCAACCTGTAAAAATCGCCGATCCGGTGGTCAGAAGTGAGAGCGTGTATGAGTTCAAGATTAAAAATACGCGAAGAGTGCACGGCGTGTACTTGTTTCGAGCCGTGACCAGCAAAGGCGTTGAAGACTTCATTTATACCCCGCTAGCCCCTGACCAAATTGCTTTTCGCAAGGCAGCAGATTTTGTCCGGTCTATTCGTTTTCGCAGTCGTTCGCTAAGGCATTACTACATTGATCGCGTGGCGATTGTCGATCAAAAAGTAATCAACGATTACTTTGATGAACTTCAGGCAACGGTCAAAGATGTACCTGCCCCCGAGCCTTTTACGAATAACCGCATCAGGGATCTGCGCGCGACCTTCAACATCTATATTGACCGCTTGATTGGCGATGTTGATGAGCGTACTACCAGCCTGGCTGAAATTATCGGCAAGCTGATTTACGAAAACGTGAAACTGGCCGCATCCGTAATCGCTCTGGTCATTCCTCCAGTCGGTCTGGCGCTGACCGCTTTAGAAGTTGCCAAGAGCATCTATGACGGTGTGGATGCCCATTACTATGGCGAGAATGACGAAGCGCTTTCCCACTTTGCGGATGCATTGCTCGGCTTGTTGACCTTGGGGCAGGCTGGCAAGGGGGCCGAGAGCGTAACCAGATTGCAAAAATCCCTTATTGATCTGGTAGGTGATGCCGACACCGTGATTGGACTGCTCGCCACTGCGTTGGGGCAGACGCTCGGCCATGAGCGCTTGAAGGAAGTCCTTCTGCAAGTGCTGGATGCCGAGGCTGTCGACAGCAGTAAAACCACTGTGTATTGATCACGCTTAAACCGTTTCTGTAAAACCCATCCGCCAACTCACGGCCCGTGTCGCCGCCAGCAATCGCTGCGCCGCCGGGCCGTTTTCGTCGGCGTGAAACAGCGACGTCGGACCGACGATGGTCAGCACGGCCGCGACCTGTCCGACCGCGTTGAACACCGGCGCCGACAACGCATCGACACCCGGCATCAGCAAACCATGCACATGATGCAGACCGCGTTCGCGGATCTGTTCACACAGCGTTACATAGGTTTTTTCATCGGTCAGCGGATGGTCGGCGACGGCGATTTCCCGTTCGCGCAATTCGTCGGTTTCCCGGTGCGGCAGGTAAGCACTGAACACCAGCCCGGTGGATGAACTGAGCAGCGGCAACACCGAACCCAGTTGCGTCACCACCGTCACCGCACGCACCGCCGGTTCGATGTGCACCACCGTCGCACCCTGATTACCCCACACCGCGAGGAAGCAGGTTTCGTTCAGTTCGTCGCGCAACTCGGCCAGGGGCAGGGCGGCGACTTTCAGCACGTCCATACTGTTGAGTGCGGCCAGACCCACGCGCAGCGCTTCACGACCGAGGCCGTAGTGGTTGGTGGCGGGGTTCTGTTCGGCGAAGCCACTGGCGATCAAGGCTTGCAGGTAGCGATGCACCTTGCTTGCCGGCATCTGCACGTGTTCGGCCAGGCGCGACAACGAGGTGGCCGGTGACAACTCGGCCAAAGCCTTGAGGATGTCGGTACCGACCTCGGCGGAGCGGACTTTCTGTTTGCCGTTGCTGTCGCTGGTTTTTTCCATGGTACTGCCGGGTTCCGGATCGAATGGGCGTCTTTATAGCTTGACGCTGGATAGCGAGCAAATTACGTTATGCGTAATTGAATTACGATAAAAATAACCCCGGCGTGCCAAGACCTCTGATCCAGAGCGTTCGGCCATGCCGACTCCCCTGTTCAGGAGGCTCCATGAACTCCGATTCAACCGCGTCGTCGCTGGCTTACCAGTCCGGTTTCGGCAACGAATTCAGCACTGAAGCGTTGCCCGGCGCACTGCCCGTCGGCCAGAACTCCCCGCAAAAAGCGCCTTACGGTCTCTATACCGAATTGTTCTCCGGCACCGCGTTCACCATGACCCGCAGTGAAGCGCGGCGCACCTGGATGTATCGCATTCAGCCGTCGGCCAATCACCCGGCGTTCGTCAAGCTTGAACGGCAACTGGCCGGCGGCCCATTGGGCGAAGTTACGCCCAATCGCCTGCGCTGGAACCCGCTGGAGATCCCGAGCGAACCGACTGATTTCATCGACGGGCTGGTCAACATGGCCGCCAACTCGGGCGCGGAAAAGCCGTCCGGGATCAGCATCTACAGCTACGGCGCCAACCGCTCGATGGAGCGCGTGTTCTTCAACGCTGACGGCGAAATGCTGCTGGTGCCGCAACTTGGACGTCTGCGCATTACCACTGAGCTGGGTGTGCTGGACGTCGCGCCGCTGGAAATCGTTGTGCTGCCACGCGGTTTGAAATTCCGCGTTGAACTGCTTGATCCGCAGGCTCGCGGTTATGTCGCCGAGAACCATGGCGCGCCGCTGCGTCTGCCGGATCTGGGACCGATTGGCAGCAATGGCCTAGCGAATCCACGCGACTTCCTGACCCCGGTCGCTGCCTACGAAAACCTGCAACAGCCGACGACGCTGGTGCAGAAATTCCTCGGCCAGTTGTGGGGCACCGAACTCAATCATTCGCCGCTGAACGTGGTCGCCTGGCACGGTAATAACGTGCCGTACAAATACGATCTGCGCCGCTTCAACACTATCGGCACTGTGAGCTTCGATCATCCTGATCCGTCGATCTTCACCGTACTGACCTCGCCGACCAGTGTGCATGGCCTGGCCAACCTCGACTTCGTGATCTTCCCTCCACGCTGGATGGTCGCTGAAAACACCTTCCGTCCGCCGTGGTTCCACCGCAACCTGATGAACGAATTCATGGGCCTGATCCAGGGCGAATACGACGCCAAGGCTGAAGGTTTCGTGCCGGGCGGTGCTTCGCTGCACAGCTGCATGAGCGCTCACGGCCCGGACGGCGAGTCTTGCACCAAGGCGATCAACGCCGATCTGAAACCGGTGAAAATCGACAACACCATGGCGTTCATGTTCGAGACCAGCCAAGTGCTGCGTCCGAGCCGGTTTGCCCTCGACTGTCCGCAACTGCAATCCAATTACGACGCCTGCTGGGCCACTTTGCCCGCCACGTTCGACCCGACCCGGAGATAACCCATGACTCAGACTTCCATTTCCCGCAGCTGGGTTGCTTCGGCCAACGGCCACAGCGATTTCCCGTTGCAGAACCTGCCGCTGGGCGTGTTCAGCATCAACGGCTCGGCCCCACGCGCCGGCGTGGCGATTGGCGAGCACATTTTCGATCTGCAAGTGGCGCTTGAGGCAGGGCTGTTCGACGGCGCAGCACGTAGCGCGGTTGAAGCCATGCATGGCGGCTTGTTGAACGCGTTCTTTGAACTCGGTCGCGACGCCCGTGTGGCCCTGCGTGAACGCTTGCTGGAACTGTTCGTTGAAGGCAGCACCTTGCGCGGCAACATCGAAGCCCAAGGCGCAAAACTGCTGCCACTCGCCGCCGATTGCCAACTGCATCTGCCGGCACGCATCAGCGACTACACCGACTTCTACGTCGGCATCGAGCACGCACAGAACGTCGGCAAACTGTTCCGCCCGGACAACCCGTTGCTGCCGAACTACAAGCACGTGCCAATCGGTTACCACGGTCGCGCCTCCACCGTGCGCGCCTCCGGCACCGACGTACGTCGTCCGAAAGGCCAGACCCTGCCGGCCGGTCAGACCGAACCGACCTTCGGCCCGTGCGCGCGTCTGGACTACGAACTGGAATTGGGAATCTGGATCGGTCAGGGCAACGAGATGGGCGATTCGATTGCCATCGGTGACGCCGCCGAACACATCGCCGGTTTCTGCCTGCTCAACGACTGGTCGGCGCGCGACATTCAGGCTTGGGAATACCAGCCGCTGGGCCCGTTCCTTTCCAAAAGCTTCATCACCAGCGTCTCGCCGTGGGTGGTGACTGCCGAAGCGCTGGCGCCGTTCCGCGCCGCGCAACCGGCGCGTCCAGAAGGCGATCCGCAGCCGCTGCCATACCTGTTCGACAAACGTGATCAGGATGGCGGTGCATTCGACATCGAACTGGAAGTGCTGCTGCTCACCGAAACCATGCGCGAGCAGAACCTGCCGGCCCATCGCCTGACCCTGAGCAACACTCGCTACATGTACTGGACCGTCGCGCAAATGGTTGCGCATCACAGCGTCAACGGTTGCCAGTTGCAGGCCGGCGATCTGTTCGGTTCCGGCACCTTGTCCGGCCCTGAAAACGGTCAGTTCGGCAGCCTGCTGGAAATCACCGAGGGCGGCAAAAAACCGATCGAGCTGGCCTCCGGCGAAGTGCGCAAATTCCTTGAAGACGGCGACGAAATCATTCTGCGTGCGCGCTGCGCCCGTGACGGTTTTGCTTCCATCGGCTTTGGCGAATGCCGCGGCAAAGTGCTGGCGGCGCGCTGACAGGAGCGGTTCATGGATATCTATACCTATTACCGCTCGACCTCGTCGTACCGGGTGCGGATCGCGCTGGCGCTGAAGGGCCTCGACTATCAGGCGCTGCCGGTCAACCTGATCGCGCCGACGGGTGGCGAGCACCGGCAGGCGGCGTATCTGGCGATCAATCCACAGGGTCGGGTGCCGGCCTTGCGCACTGACGAAGGCGAACTGCTAATCCAGTCGCCGGCGATCATCGAGTACCTGGAGGAACGTTATCCACAGGTACCGTTGTTGCCGCAGGACTTCGCGGCCCGCGCCCATGTGCGCGGCGTGGCGGCAGTGATCGGCTGCGATGTGCATCCGTTGCACAACGTCAGTGTGCTCAATCGCCTGAGGCAGTTGGGGCACGAGGAGCCGCAAGTGGTCGAGTGGATCAGCCACTGGATCGGGCAGGGCCTGGCGACGGTTGAGCATTTGATCGGTGACAGCGGCTTCTGCTTTGGCGAGTGGCCGTGCGTGGCTGATGTGTATCTGATTCCGCAGTTGTATGCGGCAGAGCGTTTCAACGTGAGTCTTGAGGCTTATCCGCGAATCCTTCGAGTCGCGGCACTCGCCGCTGAACACCCTGCGTTCATCAAGGCCCATCCCGCGAACCAGCCTGATACACCGTAAAGCCTCACCTTGCCCATTGTAGGAGTGAGCCTGCTCGCGATAAGGGAGTGTCAGTCAGCAGTTATTTTGCTGACACACCGCCATCGCGAGCAGGCTCACTCCTACAGGGGAAACCCGGCGACGCCCTAATAATCATAAAAACAAAACAGGTACCTTGCGATGCATAACCAGATTGCCAGCTTCCGGACGGCACTCGACGCCCGTCCTGTGTCCCGATATCAGTGGTTGCTCTTGATCCTGCTCGCCTTGCTGCTGGTCACCGACGGCTATGACGCGCAGGTACTCGGTTATGTGGTGCCTGCTCTGGCCCAGGATTGGGGGCTGGAAAAATCCGCATTCGGTCCGGTGTTCAGCGCCAACCTGCTCGGGCTGACAATCGGTTCACTTGTTGTAACCCCCTTGGCCGACCGCTTCGGCGTGCGACGGATTCTGCTCGCCTGCGTGCTGATCTACGCCAGTCTGACGGTGCTGATGGTGTTCGCCGATTCGCTGAATACCCTGATGATCGCGCGCTTCATTTGCGGGATCGGCATGGGCGGCGCGATGCCCAGCGCCATGGCGCTGATGTCGGAATACTCACCACCACGTCTGCGCACGCTGATGGTGACGCTGGCTGCGTGTGGCTTCTCGTTCGGTGGTGCGGCGGGTGGTTTCGTCGCGGCGGGTTTCATCGACCGGTTCGGCTGGCAAGCGGTGTTCCTTGCGGGCGGCGTCACGCCGTTGCTGCTGTTCCCGTTCCTGTGGTGGATGCTGCCGGAATCACTGCCACGCTTGCTGCGTGATGCTCCGCCCTACACGCGACTGCGCAAGGTCACCGCGCAGATGTTGCCGGACTGGCAACCGCCCGCAGCATCGGTCGAACAGAATGAACAGGAGCAGGGCAGCAAACTGACCGTGGTCGAGTTGTTCCGCAACGGTTATGCGCGTCCGACGTTGCTGATCTGGGCGACGTTTTTTGTCAGCCTGATCCTGCTGTATTTTATGATCAGCTGGCTGCCGACGCTGTTGCTGGAAAGTGGCTTGACACTCAACGAAGCCAACCTGGTGACGTCGATGTTTCTGTTTGCCGGGACGATCGGCGCGATCTGCATGGCGTGGTTCGCCGACCGCTTGAAGCGCAAGGTGCGTTTGCTCTCCGGCGTGTTGGCGGGGGCGGCGTTGTGCACGATTTTGCTCGGTCTGAATCATGACAATCCGCGTTATCTGGTGGCCTGCGTGTTCGCTGCCGGGTTCTGCATCATCGGTGGGCAACTGACGCTCAATGCCTTCGCCAGTAATTTCTACCCGGCGCACGTCCGCGCCACCGGCACCGGTTGGGCGCTGGGAGTGGGGCGTTTCGGTTCGATTCTCGGGCCGCTGTTCGGCAGTCTGCTGCTGGCGATGCACATTCCGGTGGAGCAGATTTTCTTCTTCTGCGCGATTCCGGCGGTGATTGCGGCGTTGCTGATTATTCAGGTGCGCTCGCCATCAGACGCGAAGCTTTCCCCTGTGGGAGCGAGCCTGCTGGCGAAGAACGATAACGCGGTCTGACTGATAAACCGAGTCGCCTGCTTCGCGAGCAAGCTCGCTCCCACAAGGGGGGTCAGTGGACGACTGAGTTCGGGGGCAGGTGGCCGAGGCGTTCGGTCAGGCGCAGGCGCTGGATCGGATCTTCGCTGAGCATCAGCGCGTGTTCCAGATCGAAGCGCTCGGCGTTCGGGCAGTCGAGCCGCTGGTACAGGCTGGCGCGGGCCAGATAATCGGCGGCGCTGGCGGTACCCATTTCCAGTACGCGTTCGGCGTCGATCAGCGCGCCGATGAAGTCGTCGTGAGTCAGGTGCAACTGGCGCAAATTACGCGACAGGCGCTGGAGCATTTGTGCGGGGGAGGCTGCCGCCAGATGCTCGGCGTTGAGCTTCATGTGCGCGCCGTACTGGCGCTGCAACAACTCGCGGCAATCATTCGGGTACAGGCGTCGGCCGCCGCACGGGTCGAGCAAGTGGTCGGCGCCTGGTACGCGCAGCAGAAAGTGACCGGGGAAATTCACCCCGACCAGCGGAATCTCCAGACCGCGTGCCAGCTCCAGCGCAATCAACGCCAGCGTAAGTGGCTGACCGCGTCGGGTCTGCAACACCTTATGCAGCAGCGCAGCCTGCGGGCGCAGCGGCAGAAAGTCGTCCTGAGCGAACCCCAGATCATTCATCCGTCGCAACAACGGTTGCGCCAGTTCACTCACCGGCAGCATCGGCAGGCCATGACTGACGCGCTGCTGCAGCTCCTTGAAATCCTGCAACAGGGCTTCAGGATCAAGCGACTTTTCGTGTTCGGCAGCCATCCACAGCGCAGCTTCGAACAGCGCGGGCGGCGAACGGTGCAGACACTCGAAAAAACGTTGGCGCGGACTCATTTGAATCTCCGGGGAATGCCTCGTTTTAGCCCCGTGCGAGGCATTCGTCCAGTGCCGCACGGCTCTGCTGTGAGGTTATGCCGCAAAGTCGTCGTCGGCATCGGCGCTTATTCCGGTGCGCTCCAGCAATTTTCAGGCGCAAGCCTATACTGGCGTCTACCAGAAGTGATTCGGGAGCCTAACAATGTTTGCTCTCATGCAAAGCAGTCGCCTGGAATCGCTGCATCTCAGCGTCGACCCGGTGTCCGGGTTGAAGGCGGTCATTGCCATTCATAACAGTCGCCTGGGGCCAGCCCTCGGCGGATGCCGTTATCTTGCTTACCCAAACGACGAATCCGCAGTCGAGGACGCCATTCGCCTCGCGCAAGGCATGAGCTACAAAGCCGCGCTGGCCGGGCTTGAACAGGGCGGGGGCGTGGCGGTGATCGTGCGCCCGGTGCATGTGGAAAACCGTGGTGCGTTGTTTGAGGCTTTCGGGCGTTGCATCGATCAACTCGACGGCCGCTACATTACCGCTATCGACAGCGGCACTTCGGTGGCCGACATGGATTGCATCGCCCAACAGACCCAGCATGTCACCAGCACCACCTCGGCCGGCGACCCGGCGCCGCACGCAGCAATGGGCGTGTTCACCGGTATTCGCGCCACGGCGATGGCGCGTCTGGGCAGCGACAACCTTGAAGGTTTACGCGTGGCGATTCAGGGCCTGGGCAATGTCGGCTACGCGCTGGCGGAACAGTTGCATGCAGCCGGGGCCGAGCTGCTGGTCAGCGACATTGATCACGGCAAGGTGCAACTGGCGATGGAACAGCTCAACGCCCATCCGATTGCCAACGACGCCTTGCTCAGCACGCCGTGCGACATCCTCGCGCCGTGTGGCCTTGGCGGGGTGCTCAACAGCCATACCGTCAGCCAGTTGCGCTGCTCGGCGGTGGCCGGTTCAGCGAATAATCAACTGACGCATCTCGACGTCGCGGATCAACTGGAGCGGCGCGGCATTCTTTATGCGCCGGACTATGTGATCAATGCCGGTGGGCTGATCTATGTTTCGTTGAAACATCGTGGCGAAGAGTTGCCGACCATCACTGCACATCTGTCGAAGATCTGCTCGCGGCTGACCGAGGTCTTTGCACACGCGCAGGCGGAAAAGCGTTCGCCGGCGCGGGTGGCGAATGAGTTGGCGGAGAAGGTGTTGTATCGGTGATTTGAGGATCAAAAAGCAAAAGATCGCAGCCTTCGGCAGCTCCAACAGGAAAATCCATTCCCGTGCTGGAGCTGCCGCAGGCTGCGATCTTTTCGATTCGAACCGTATTACTTCGCGACTTTTGCCGTTTTGGCTGGTTTGGCCGGTGCTTCTTCCGGTTCCGCCACTTCTGTCACTGGCGCGGTCTCGACTGGAGCGTTGATCAGCTCCAATAGTGCGTCCGGCTGGCTCTTGAACGCCCGGGCGAACACATCGCGGTTTTTCGCCATGTAGATCCCGGCTTCTTCCATTTGCTGTTCGGTCAGGGACGGAACGGCTTTTTGCAGCACATCGGCCAGATATTCGGCCAGCTCAAGCATTTTGTCATGACGGTCAGCTTCGGCTTTATCCATGAACAAGCGCTCCAGATCTCGGCTGCTGCGGTATACCACTTCGACGGCCATTCACCACCTCACATGCCTTCACATTTAGTTGTCTTTGCGACTACTGTATCTATATACAGCGAAAAGGATAAGCGAATCCCTGCGCTTTGGGTAGCGGCTTTTTAATGTAGACCGGAATCGGCGCTTTCGAATGTTCGGCGCAAACAAAACGACCCGCAATTTGCGGGTCGTTTTGTGTCAGCTGAATACGCGTCAGAATTTGCCGCTGGCGTAACCGCCATCCACGGGCATGATCACCCCCGTGACATAGGCCGCCTGATCGCTGAGCAACCAGAGCACGGCGTTGGCCACTTCATCCGCCGTGCCGAAGCGTTTCATCGAGGTGACGTTGATTTTGCGCTGGGTGTTTTCCGGCGCCGCTTGCAGGCGTGCTTCGCTGTTCATGCCGCCGAGAATCGGCCCCGGAGCAATTGCGTTGACGCGAATACAACCGCCGTCTTCAAGTCTGGCGTTCTCGATAGAGGCCACCTGAGTCATGCCGTTGATTGCCTGTTTGCTCGCGACGTACGCCACCTGGCCGCCAATCGGCACCACCCCGGCACAGGACGAAGTGTTGACGATGGTGCCAGCGCTGCGTCCGAGCATGATTTGCAGTTCATGCCGCATGCAGTGATAAGTGCCGTTGACGTTGATATTCATCACCTTCAGCCAGTCTTCCGGACATGAGTCGGCGACGGCACCGTAACGGGCGGTGACGCCGGCATTGTTGAAAGCGCAATCGAGCCGGCCGTAGACCGAGCGAATGGTCGCGAAGGCTTGCTCGACTTGTTGCGGGTCGCCGACATCGCAGGCAATGAACCGGCAGTGTTCGCCGAGGCGATCTGCCAGTTGCGCACCTTTTTCCTCGTCTCTGCCGAACACAATCAGTTCGGCTCCTGCCTCGATCAAACGCTCGCTGACCCGCGCACCAATGCCACTCGTCCCGCCGGTGACCAGGCACACTTTTCCGATGAAGTCGTACATGTATCGCATCTCCTTATGCCAACGATGGGCGCAGATATTTCGGGTTCACACAGCAATACACCCGGTCCAGCCGCGGATTGCTTTTGTCGCTGAAGCACTGGCTGTCCCACAGGCATTTGTGGATTTCGTCGGAGCGACCCTGCAGCGTTTTGTTGACCAGATCGTTGTCGGCGAACAGCGCCCGGGACATCCCGACCCAGTCGCAAATGCCGTCGGCGATCAAGTGTTCGGCCTTGTCCAGACCATCGATGAAACCGGCGTAACCCACCGGCACCGTCGACACCGCTTTGATTGCCCGCACACCCGCTTGCAGGTATTCGTCCATGGTCTCGGAATGCACGATCAACTGGCCAAACGTCGCGCCCATACACATCGAACATTCCAGTGCGGCAACGCCGGCCTGACACAGGGCCTGGACGGTTTCCTTGATGTCCGGAAATTGCAGACCCTCATCCCCCAGCCGATCATCGATCCCCAGCCGGATGGTCACGGCCAGCGCGCCTTGAGTTCGTTCGCGAATGGCGCGCACCACTTCGAGTAGCAGACGCGCGCGGTTCTCTTCGCTGCCGCCATAACGGTCGGTGCGCTTGTTGGTGTGTGGCGAGAGAAAACTGCTCAGCAGATAACCGTTGGATGCCTGCAACTGCACCAGTTGCGCGCCGTTGATCCATGCCAGCCAGGCGGAGTGGGCGAACTGCTCGATCACCAAGGCAATGTCGGTTTCGTCCATGACCCGAACCCGATAGTCGGGATCGAGTTTCGACACCCGTGGGCACGGCACGCCACTGGGGGTCAGCACGGCAACCCCGGTGTGCGTGGTGGTGCCCTGACCGCCGTAATGTTGCAGCTGCACGCCGATGGGTGTGTTGACCCGCTTGGCCATCTCGAACATGGCTTTGAGTGATTCGCCGTGTTGCTGCTCGTACAACGCCAGCCCGGTGCTCTGCAATCTGGACTGCGGCGACACCGTGGCATTGCACAGAAACGCCATCGAGCAGCCGCCCTCCATGATGCCCTGATAGAACTCGATCATCGCGGGCGTCACGCAGCCGCTGTGATCGGCCAGATCCACGCCCATCGAGGCGAAGAACAGCCGATTGCGCAGCACCAGTCCGTCGGCCAGTTCAAGCGGCGCAAGCACGTGAGGATAACGCTCGATCATGCCTCGATCCTCTGCTCGGGCATCGCCGCTGTCGGGTCAACCGTCATCCACAGTGGCTGTTCGGCAGCAGGGGCGGGCAGTGCTTGCTGGTGCGAGAAGTAGGTGAATTGCTTGAGCACTTCGCGCCATTTGAAGCGCATGGCCGAATCCAGATCCGCCAGTTGCAACGTGAGCAGGCTGCCCTTTGGCGCATGGCTTTCGACTATCGACTGCACCGGCAGGCTAATCATGCCCTCGCTTTCCAGATACAGATAAGCGTGGCCACGGGCCGGCATGTCGAGCGAGTCGCCCAGGCTGTCACCCTGAATTTGCAGGCCGCCCATCGAAAGCAGTTCCAGACGGCCAGCCAGATGACGGCCGGACTCAAGGTGCACCAGCACTTCATGGCGGATGCCTTTGAGCGGGTGGAACCAGTGGGTCGGATCGATAGTGATGTTTCGCATACGCTTGAAGACCGGCATCTTGATCACTTCTCCGTGCAGGCGAATGTCGGCCACCAGTTCGCCCCTCTGGAAGAACCGTGCACGCTTGTCGACTTTGCGTCCGCGCGGCGGCGCCATGCCTTCGTAGTCGCCGACCACGACGTCAACCTGAAACGACGATTCGGTGTAACGCGGAAAACTCGACAGCAGATCGACGATCGAAATCGACACTTCACCGCGTGCATAACCGCTGTGTTCATAGAACTGCGCGTACATCGCCTGGCGGGCGGCTTCGATCAGCATCAGGCCGGGAACGTGTTCGTGATGCTTGCGATAGAAGAAGTAATTCGAGGTGTCGTTGAACAGGGTGAAATACAGCAGGCCTTGCTGTGGGCAACCGTCGATTTTCTTCAGCACTTCATGCACCCGACGGCGCTGGCCGATATCGAGCAGGCCATCGTGGTCGAGCAGTTGCGCGAGTTTGGCCTCGGTACTTTCCAGTACCCAGACGTTGCTGAGGATCAGGTGATCGGTGGCTTTTTCGTAGTAGTTCAACAGCTCTGGCAGACAGTCGGTCATGCCGGCCTGTTCCAGTTCGTCGAGGCCGATGATCGTTGGCAGCGAGCGCAGTACCTGTCGGCCGCTGTCCAGGCGATAAGCCTGGTTGATGAGGTCGAGATCCGCTGCTTCGAGGTTTGCCTGTTCAACGATTTCCGCACTGAGCCAAGCGGGCAGCAGGTGGCGCACGTCGTAAATCAATACATCGTCATCGTGGCCCTTGTGCACGATGTCTTTTGCGACTTTCCTTTCCATGTCGATCATGATCTTCCCTCAGAGTTGAACGTAGGTTTCAGCAGTGGCTATCCATGTCTTGAGATCGACCCACACCCCGTTGCGCTGCTCGACGGGTGTCAGCAGCTGCGCTTGTTGTTTTTATCTTTGGGGATGTCGGGAAGGGGGTTATTGCACCGTGATGTAGCAAGCGCCAAGGGTGCGGTTGTCCAGCACTTGCGGGGGTGCCAGCCATTTGAAATCGATACCGCCGCGCTTCAACAGGCGACCGATGGCTACCGGTGACACCGACACCAGATGCGACACGCCGCAGGTCTTGGCGTAATCCAGCGTGGCCATGAACAGGCCGACAGTGTTTTCGTCGGACATCACTTGTTCGTCTTTACCGGTCTGGGCATCCAGGTCCAGAGAGGTGAAGCGCGACAGTTCCCAGATGTCATCGCCGCAAGGTGCAGGCACGTCGCCGAGCAACGAGGTGAACACCTCGCTCAGCAGGTACGGCTGAGTGGTGGGCAACAGGCGCGCGCAGCCTTTGATATTTCCGTCATCTTGCTCTGCGACGATGTAATGTGTGCCGCTGTGGTCAAACTGGTCGAACTCGTAATCGTCAGGGGTCGACAATTGCCAGCCGAGGCGTTCGACGAACACCTGATAGCGGTATTGAGCCAAGCGCTGACGCTTTACTGACGTGAGTTCGTCATAACGTCCGGACAAGTAATCCATCACAGCTTCCTTTTAGTGATTTGTGGCGCCGATTAGAGTGCAAGGCGGGTTTGCGTACTACCTGTCACCCTTGACAGCTAGCGGAAACATTTGGAAATATGCTAGGCATGTTGGCAAGACGCCAACTGCAATAAAACGAGAAAGGAATTCTCTATGTCGTACTGGCAGGCTGAACTGTTGGAAAAGGCTATGTCCGCAACGGACGTCGAATTATTGTTCGACAATATCAGGGACGTTGCCCGCCAGTTGGAGTTTGATTATGTAGCCTATGGCTCCAGAAGACTTTTCCCTATTACCAAACCTTGTCTGTTTCTCGCCAATAACTATTCCCCAGCCTGGCAAGCGGCCTATTCCGATAATCGTTACCTGGAAATCGATCCCTACGTCATCCGCGCAATGCGTAGCGTAAAACCTGTGTTGTGGGACGCCGAACTCAAAAGTCGTGCGCCTGATTTCTGGCATGAGGCGCAGTCCCACGGGCTTGCGCAAGGCTGGGGGCAATCGCTGCTGAATAGCGAAGCGCAAGGGCTGGTGACGTTTGCCCGGGGCGGCGACGCGATCTCGGCGCTGGAACTTCAGACCAAACAGGCCGAGTTGTCCTGGCTCGCGCAGATCACCCATTTGGGTATGACGCGGTTGCAACTGTGTGGAGCGGGATCGGTTTTACCGGTGCCGATCGAGTTGTCACAGCGGGAAAAGGAGATCCTGCAATGGACCGCCGACGGCAAATCGTCCGACGATGTTTCGATCATTCTGGGTATTACCAAAAGAACGGTAAATTTCCATATAGGCCATTGCCTGAAGAAACTCGGTTGTCAGAACAAAATCGCTGCGGCGGTAAAAGCTTCGCTGATGGGGCTGCTCTGGACGTAATGGTTACTTATTAACTAACGGGTTTCAGGTGGGCATAATCAGAAATTCATCTTGGGAAATCTTCAGCTTATTTACTTATTAAATCCCTGCGGATGCTCAAAAATCCTTATTTCCATGAATCCTTTGCTTTGATGTGCTGCGACCAAACGCCACGGCGCGGCTTTTAGCGCGGCTCGCCATGATGCATGGCCTTGTTTCTGCATGATCTGCGGCGCATGCAGAAAAAACGTCACGTCCAACCGGCATCATCCGCTCGCATCGGGCTAAGGAAACTCATCGTGAAAATCAACTGGGCCGAGAAACTGCGGCAAAACGTGCATCAACTGGCCGAGTCCCTGGGCAACCTGTTCGTCGAGACTTTCCACTATCTGGCACTGTTTGCCATTGGTGCGGTGACCGCGTGGGCGGCGGTGATGGAATTTCTCGGGATGCTCGAAGAGGGCCACATCAAGATCGATGACATCCTGCTGCTGTTCATCTATCTGGAACTCGGGGCGATGGTCGGGATTTATTTCAAGACCAATCACATGCCGGTGCGCTTCCTGATCTACGTGGCGATCACCGCGCTGACGCGTCTGCTGATCTCCAACGTCTCGCACCACAATCCGCCGGACATGGGCATCATCTACCTGTGCGGCGGGATTCTGCTGTTGGCGTTCTCGATTCTGGTGGTGCGCTACGCATCATCGCAATTTCCGTCGGTGAAGATCGAGAAACCGCAACGCAAGACCGGTGCGAGTTCCGGTGAACATCCCGAGATCGAGAAGGGCGAACTTTAAAGACCGATGGACTGCCGTGGCGGGCCATTGACCAAGGGCGGTGGCGGAGTTCTTCCGTCACTGCTGGTCATCGCTTCAAGAATCGCCATGGCGCTGTGGCCCTGCTCGATGGCGATACCAAACTGAATGCTTTGCACCAGACGCTTCAGGCGTTTGGGGTCATTGCGCTGTTCGGCGCTGATCATCCGTTTGGCGACGATTCGCCCGGCGTTGGACAGGGTCAGCATGATGCTGCCGTCCAGCCCCTGAATGCTCAGGTTGATCTGATAGTCCGGCGCGAAAGCATCGGTAATCAATTGAAAAGGGTTGTCCATGATGCGTCACCGCCTGATTGAACGTGCAGTTGTTGACTGGCTTTGATCAGGATTAGTTCGCAATACCAGACCATCGGCCATTCCTTAGCCTTATCTCCATCAGGGACGTAGCAAGGGCTGTGCCGGGAAAGTTTTCGAGCAATGGATGCGGTAATAAAAAAGGCGAGCCACGCTGGCTCGCCTTTTCTTTTGTGGCCCGTTTCAGGGCAGGAATGACTTGATGGTCGTCGACGGTGCAATCCGTTCGATCAGCATTCCACCCAGTTTACCGCCAGGCCGCCGCGTGAAGTCTCTTTGTATTTGTCGTGCATGTCGGCGCCGGTATCGCGCATGGTGCGAATAACACGGTCGAGGGAAATGAAGTGGTTGCCGTCACCGCGCAGAGCCATTTGCGTGGCGTTGATCGCCTTGACCGCGGCGATGGCGTTGCGCTCGATGCAGGGCACTTGCACCAGACCGCCAACCGGGTCACAGGTCAGACCGAGGTTATGTTCGAGGCCGATTTCGGCAGCGTTTTCCAGTTGCTCCGGCGTGGCGCCAAGCACTTCGGCGAGGCCGGCAGCGGCCATTGCGCAGGCAGAACCGACTTCGCCCTGACAACCGACTTCGGCACCGGAGATCGAAGCGTTTTTCTTGCACAGAATGCCGACCGCGGCTGCGCCCAGAAAGAACGAAACGACATCGTCGTCGGACGCATCCGGATTGAATTTCATGTAGTAGTGCAGCACGGCGGGGATGATCCCGGCGGCACCGTTGGTCGGTGCAGTGACCATGCGCCCGCCGGCGGCGTTTTCTTCGTTGACCGCGAGGGCGAATAGGTTGACCCACTCCATCGCCGACAGCGTTGAGGTGATGACATTCGGCTTGCCGATTTCCAACAGGCTGCGGTGCAGTTTCGCGGCGCGGCGCGGGACATTCAGACCGCCCGGCAAGATGCCTTCGTGGCGCATGCCTTGCTCGACGCATTCACGCATCACCGACCAGATGTGCAGCAAACCCTGACGGATTTGCTCGTCGCTGCGCCAGGCCCGTTCGTTGGCCATCATCAACTCACCGACCCGCAGATTGTGTTTCTTGCACAGCGCCAGCAATTCAGCCGCGCTGGAAAAATCATAAGGCAACACCACGTCGCTGGCCGGGGCTACGCCGGACTCGGCTTCCGCCGCTTCGATGATGAAACCACCGCCAACCGAGTAATACGTTTGCTCGAACAATTCGCCGGTTTCGCCGAAGGCTGTCAGCGACATCGCATTGGGGTGGTAGGGCAGGCTTTCGTCCAGCAGCAGAAGGTCACGCTGCCAGTGGAAGACGATAGTCTTCTGCCCGGCGAGGTTCAGTTGACGGGTTTCGCGCAGTTCTTCGATGCGCGGTTCGATGGTCGCCGGATCAATGCTGTCCGGCCATTCGCCCATCAGCCCCAAGACGCAGGCGCGGTCTGTAGCGTGACCGACGCCAGTGGCGGACAGCGAGCCATACAGGCGGATTTCCACACGCTGCACGGCGGCTAACAACTGCTGATCGATCAGGGTTTGGGCGAAGGTCGCGGCGGCACGCATCGGACCGACGGTATGAGAACTGGACGGACCGATGCCGACTTTGAATAGATCAAAAACACTGATAGCCATGCTAAACCCTTACAAGCAATGGAGGAGGAATCGCTGCCATTTTTTGTCGGACAAGCGCAATGTCGGCGATACTGCCTGCGTCGCTTCGACGTGACCAACGAAACTTCCTAAGACAGCCTTTAGCAGGACTAAACAATGAGTCGTCAATTGCATGCCCAGACCTACGTCTGGCTGCAGGTGTTTTCCTGTGCCGCGCGGCACCTGTCGTTCACCCGTTGTGCCGAGGAATTGCACATCACCCCGGGGGCGGTCAGCCAACAGATCCGCCAACTGGAAGAGCGCCTCGGTTTTCGACTGTTCCATCGGCGGGCGCGGGGCGTGGAGTTGAGTGCGGAAGGGCAGCGGCTGGCGATCACGGTCAACGAGGCCTACGGCAGCATTGATGCGGAACTGCGTCGACTGGATGCCGGAATGATCAGCGGTACCTTGCGGCTGCGCTCGATTCCCTCGTTCCTCAGCAAGTGGCTGACCCCGCGATTGCCGCGCCTGCAACAGCGTTATCCGGATATCCAGTTGCGTCTGGTGGCCGAGGACAGCAGCGTGCCGTTGCACGAGGGCGATTTCGATCTGGCCATCGATTTGAACGACGGCAGCTATCCGGGATTGTTATCCACAGCCTTGCTCGATGAGCAGATTTTCCCGGTGTGTGCGCCGAGTTTGTTACGCGGACGTCCGCCGCTGCACGGGCCGGCGGATCTGGTGCATTTCCCGCTGCTGCACGACATCACCGCCTGGCGTGGCAGCTATGAATATGCGGAATGGGAGTTCTATCTCAACGCCATCGGTTTCGAGGGCGCCGATGTGCGGCGCGGGCACACCTTCAATCGCAATCACCTGACCATCGAAGCGGCGATTGCCGGGATGGGCGTGGCGATTGCCCGGCGCACGCTGCTCAATGACGAACTGGAGCGAGGCGCGTTGATCGTGCCGTTCGGGCTGTCGGTGCCCAACCACAAACGCTACGTGTTGCTCTATGCGCCGGGTGCGCTGAGCCATCCGGGCGTGCGTGCGGTGCATGACTGGGTAGTAGAAGAAGCGGGGATTTTTCGCAGTTTGCACCCGTTGAATGACGGGCAATTGTGAGCAGATTTTGCAGAGGAGAGGGGCGACCCAACTCCCGACCTTACCAGCGCTTTACTCCCTTGTCCGGCTTTTTTTGCTAATGAATATTTATCTTTTTTCAGGGGTTGAAATCTTCGGCAAGCGGGCCGATTGTTGTAATCAAGAGGTCACGAGAATCATATCCAGGCCTCTAGCGAGCTAGCTGAAATAAGGGATGGAACTATGCAAATCCAAGTCAACAGCGATAACCATATTCAAAGTAGTCAACGACTGGAGGAGTGGGTACGTACAACCATTGAGAGCACGCTCGAACGTTATGAAGAAGACCTGACCCGCGTCGAAGTCCATCTGGCCGACGAGAACGGTGACAAGCCAGGTCCCCATGACATGCGCTGCCAACTGGAAGCGCGGCCAAAAGGCCACCAACCGATTTCCGTGACCCACAAAGCCGATTCGCTGGAACAGGCGATTGACGGCGCTGCCGAGAAACTTGAACACAAGCTGGAGCATCTGTTCGGCAAACTGCGTGGCAAACCACGTGCCGCAGTGGTGCCCTTCAGGGGCAAAGCCAACGATTCGCTACTGGAAGAAGAGTTTCTGGAGAACGAACAGGCAGCGATCAACAGTTGATCGACTGATTATTTAATTCACCCCAATGAGAACGGGCCTGCGAATGCAGGCCCGTTTTTGTTTGCGTCTCTTATACAAATCTACGACTACATACATGCCTGTGGCGAGGGGGCTTGCCCCCGTTCGGCTGCGAAGCAGTCGCAGATCGGCTGACATAATCAGCCGGATGAAACCGGGTTGCAGGTATTGCGATTGCTGCGCAATCCAACGGGGGCAAGCCCCCTCGCCACAAGGATTGCAGGTATTTCAGGTCTGGGCTCAGAACGCCACGGAAGTCTGCACATAAACCGTCCGTGGCTCACCCACGTACTTGCCCTTGTTGTTGTCATCGAACGAGCGCGTGAAGTACTGGGTGTTGAAGATGTTCTTCACCCCGACCGCGACGTTCAAATCCGACAATTGCGGGCCAAAGTCATAACCCGCACGGCTGCTGAACAGCATGTAGCCGGGGATCTTGCCGGTGCTGCCGTCGGCGCTTTCTTTCGAGGTGTTGGCGTTGTCGGCGAACTGGTCGCTCTGGAAACTGCTGTCCAGGTTGAGCTTCCAAGGTCCTTCGGTATACCCCACGCCAATCGTGCCTTTGTGTTTCGAGGAGAACGGCACACGATTGCCCTTGTTCGGCCCGTCTTCGCGGATGGTCGCGTCAACAAAGGCGTAAGTGGCGTAGACATCAAAACCGGCAAGCGCCGGGATCAAGTCATCCAGCGCATAGTTAACGCTGGTTTCGATGCCCTGATGGCGGGTTTCGCCACGGGCGATCACCGAATCGTTGGTCTGGTTACTTTCATACTGGTTGTCGAAGTTGATCAGGAATGCACCGATCTCCGCTCGCAGTGCGCCGTTGTCGTAACGGGTGCCGAGTTCCCAGGTACGGGCCTTCTCCGGTTTCACTTCACCGCTGCTCACGCGGTTAGGCATCTGGCTGTACTGCACGCTGCCGAACGAACCTTCGGTGTTGGCGTACAGATTCCAGGTGTCGGTCAGGTGATACAACACGTTCAGCGCCGGCAGCGCGGTGTTGTAGTCGCCCTTGTATTTGACGTTGGTCAGGTTGTTGGTCTGCTGCGATTCGATCATCTCGTAGCGCACCCCCGGGGTGATCGTCCACTTGCCGATATCGATCCGGTCGTCGACGAAGAACGCATTGGCCTCGGTGCCGCCACGGGTGTCGCGGTCGTTGCGGCTGTTGGTGGTCGGGTATTCGTTGCTGGCAATCGGCGTGCGATAGCGCAGTTCGTGGCCGGCCTCGTTGATGTAGCGGTAGCCGACGCCGACTTCATGGCTGGTCGGGCCCAGGTCGAAACCTTGGGCGAAACGGGTTTCGAAACCGCGAACCCAGTACTCGCGTGGCGACAGCGACAGGAACGATCCCTGATCCAGATAACCACTGCGCAGGGTCTTGGTGAAGAAGGTATTGGCGGTGAACTCGCGGCGATCCTCCTGATAGCGATAGCCGAAATTGAACATGGTGCGGCGCCCCCAGAACTGGTCTTTCGGCCGCGTGGACTGGTATGGATCGGCATCGTAGTCGGCGACGTTCAGACCGCCGGGCATATCGGCCTTGCCTTCGTAATACTGCGCCATCGCATTGAAGCTGTTGGCCTCGTCGAGCTGGTATTTACCCTTGAGGATCAGGTCGTCGATTTCTGTGTCGCTGTGTTCACGCCAGTCGCCACCGCGCGTGCCGGAGTACAACAGCGCACCGCCGAGGCCATTGGCGTTGGTGCCACCGGCGAGCAGATTGGCGCTGGTCTTGAAGCCGTCATGGCTCGACGATGGACTGGTCTCGGTCTGGAAGCCGCCCTTGACCGTCGGCTCGTCGGGAATCGCCCGGGTCACGAAGTTGACCACACCGCCGACGTTCTGCGGGCCGTAACGCACCGCGCCGCCGCCGCGCACCACGTCCACCGCATCCATGTTGCCCATGCTGATCGGCGCGAACGACAACTGTGGTTGGCCGTAAGGGGCGAACGGCACCGGGATGCCGTCCATCAGCACTGTCGAGCGCGCAGCCAGACGCGGGTTGAGACCACGGATGCCGAAGTTCAGCGCCATGTCATGGCTACCGGTGCCGTTGTTTTCCGGGGCGTTGACGCCGGGAATGCGGTTGAGCACATCACGCGCCTGCGTGGCGCCCTGGCGTTCGAACTCTTCACGACGGATCACATCACGCGCACCCGGATGCTCGAAAACGTTGACCTGCGCCGCGTCGCCGAGCCAGTCGCCGACGACTTTCGAGGTGTCCAGTTCCAGCGCCGTGTCATTCAGTGGTTGCAGGCTGAACGCGTTGTTGCCCTCGGCGCGGGCTTGCAGGCCGGTACCTTCGAGCAAGGCGTTGAGACCTTGTTCCGGCGTGAAATTGCCTTCCAGACCACGGCTTGTCACGCCGCTGGTGACTTGCGAACCAAAGGAAATCAGCACCCCGGCTTCACGGCCAAACTGATTGAGGGCGTTTTCCAGCGATGCCGGGGCGATGTGGTAAGCCTTGGTGTCGGCGGCCAGCGCGGCGGGCAGGGCACTGAGAGTCAGGCTGGCACCCAGAACGAGATTGCGCAGGGAGCGGGCCAGTGGCGTGAGGCGGGTGGGGTGCATGTTCGATGATCCTGAGAAGGTTGAATCAAGGGGGCTTTCCTTCTCTGTCACGCCAGATCTGAAAAACGGCTCACTAATTGAAAATATTTTTTTGGAGTAGTGTCTTGTGGAAAGGATTTTCAGGCCTTGGCTTCGACTGTCACCCAGTAACGGGTGAAGCGCTTCACCTTCACCGGCAAACTGATTTCCAGCAGATCAAGAATCCGCTCGCTGTCATCCAGTGGATAAGTCCCGGAAATCAGCAGATCAGCGACCTTCGTATCGCAATGCAGTTGCCCGCGCCGATAGCGCCCGAGTTCGTCGAGGAAATCCCCCAGCCGCATGTGCGCCGCCACCAGCATGCCGTCGGCCCAGGCGCCGCTGTTGGCGTCGAGCGCTTGCGCCGGGCTGATCGACGTTGCGCTGAAACTCAGCTGACGCGCCGCCGGCAATGCGATGGGCGCACGTCCATTGGCCGTCAGTTCGACCTGTCCTTCGAACAACGCAATCTGCGTACGATCAGCAAACTGGCGCACATTGATACGTGCGCCTTGGGCTTGCAAAACTCCCTGCGCGGTACGCACTTCGAATGCTTGCGAGGTGCTCAGGAGGATTTCGCCTTCGAGCAAACGGATCAGCCGTTGTGAGCCATCCACCCGCACATCCGCCGCACTCGCGGTGTTGAGCTGTAATTGACCGCCACCGTCCAGCGGCACTTTGCGGCGCTGACCGATCGGGCTGCGGTAGTCGGCGAGCAACGAGGGCAATGGATTGTGCTCGCGCATCCCCCAAGTCACTGCCGAGCCGGCACCAAGAATAAGCAGCAATTTGAGTGCCTGACGACGGCTGCCGGACTTCGGCGCATTCAACGCCGCATGCGCGAGCGGTGAGGACAACCCGCGCAACCGCGAGTTGACCCGCTGAATGTGTTCCCAGGCGCGGCGATGCTCGCTGTGCGCGTCAACCCATTGTTGCCAGGCGTGCTGCTGGCGCGGGTTCAACGGTCCTTGCTGCATTTCCAGCAGCCAGTGCACCGCCTGCTCGGCAACTTGCGAGGAGAAATCTGTCGACGGGTTCATAGCGCGAAATAGCAGCGCATGGCTGCCTTGTTCAGATGTCGTTTGACCGTGGCCACGGAAATCCCCAGTTCGGCGGCGATCTGCGGATAGGTCAGGCCATCGATCTGCGCCAGCAAAAACGCGCGTTTGACCGGTCGCGGCAGGCCATCGAGCAACTGATCCAGTTCCAGCAGGGTTTGCAGGATGATCGCTTTGTCTTCTTCCGACGGCGCGACCATTTCCGGCATCTGCGCGAGGGTCTCGAGGTAGGCGCGTTCCAGATCCTGACGGCGGTAATGATTGAACAGCACGCGCTTGGCGAGGGTGGTGAGAAATGCGCGGGGTTCGATGATCGCCAGCGGCTCACGGGCAGTCAGCACCCGAATGAAGGTGTCCTGCGCCAAGTCCGCCGCACTGTCCGGGCAGCCGAGCCTGCGGCGCAACCAGCCAGTGAGCCAGCCGTTGTGGGCCTGATAAAGCATTTCGACAGGATGGGCGGACGGCAACGAATGACCCCGGGCGCTTTCTTTATGGATAAAAACGCATGTGTTAGCGAACAAGAATGGTTCGCATTGTAGGGGCGCTTGCTACTGTCCGGCAATCAGATGCTTTTGCGTATGAGAATATTTATCATTAATATTGCAACCCATCAGCTCGGCTTGTCGCCGAACGTTTCCGTTTCAGGGTCGAAACATGAAAGGCAAACTCGCCACACTTCCCATGTCCTATCGTCTGGCCGTCACCTCACGAGTGCTGGCGGCGATATTCGGCGGCTATCTGGTCGCCGCGCTGGCCAGTGTCACCCTGACTATGTGGTTGCCGTTGAGCCGTGCCGAAGCAGTCGTGACCGGCATGACCGTGTCGTTTCTGGTGTATCTGGTCGCGGTGCTCTGGTGCTTCGCTTGCCGAACGGCGTGGTCGGCGTGGGTCGGATTGCTGGTGCCTAGCGTAATTCTCGCGACGATTTCCGGCGCGGCACGTGGATTGGGTTTCGCATGAAAGAGGGTTTCCGCCAGGCGATGGCCTGGCTGCATACCTGGACCGGACTGGTGTTCGGCTGGTTGCTGTTCGCGATTTTTCTGACCGGAACCCTGGCGTATTTCAAGGACGAAATCAGTCACTGGATGCAGCCGGAAATTCCCGCGCGCACTCTGAATGCCGAGGCGAGCCTGACGCTGGCGCAGGATTATCTGCAACAACACGCGGGTGGCGCTTCGCGCTGGCTGATCGATTTACCCGATGCGCGCGATCCCGGCCTGACAGTGCGTTGGCAACAGGCTCCGGCTAAACCGGGCGAGCGTGGACGGTTCGAGTCCAGAACGCTGGACGCGCAAACCGGTGCCCAAGTGCAGGGCCGCGAAAGCATGGGCGGCGAATTCTTCTACCGCTTTCATTTCCAGTTGCAGATGCCTTATCCGTGGGGGCGCTGGCTGTCGACGATCGCCGCGATGGTGATGTTCGTCGCGTTGATTACCGGGATCATTACCCACAAGAAAATCTTCAAGGATTTTTTCACTTTTCGCCCGCGTAAAGGTCAGCGTTCCTGGCTCGACGGACACAACGCCGTGGGCGTGCTGGTGCTGCCGTTTCACCTGATGATCACCTACAGCAGTCTGGTGATTTTCATGTCGATGGTCATGCCGGCGAGCATTCTTGCCTCGTACGGTAACGACGTCGAAAAGTTTTACGCTGAAGTTTTCCCGGCCTCCCAGAACCCGGAACGGCTCAACATACCCGTGTCGCTGGCGCCGATGGCCCCGCTATTGGCCAAGGCCAGTGAGCAGTGGTCTGGTGGCCAGACTGCGCGGGTCACGGTGAACAACCCGGGGGATAGCAATGCATCGGTGGTGTTGTCACGCGCAGGCGATCGCGTGGTTCACGACTTTGGCAGTGCAGTGACCTTCAACGGTGTCAGCGGACAACTGCTTGGCAGTACGCCGGTTCAACCGGTGGCGATGGCGGTCGGCGGCACGTTTTATGGGTTACACATGGGCCATTTCGCCGGCCCGGTATTGCGCTGGCTGTACTTCATTTGTGGTCTGGCCGGCACGGCAATGATCGGCACCGGGCTGGTGATCTGGCTTGGCAAGCGCCAGCTCAAACATGCCAAAAGCGGCGTGATGCCGTTCGAGTTGCGGCTGGTTGAAGTGCTGAACATCGCCAGCATGGCCGGACTGGTCAGCGCGGTGGCAGTGTTCTTCTGGGCCAATCGTCTGCTGCCGGTGAGTCTGGCAGGACGCGCGGATTGGGAAGTGAACGCGTTCTTCATCGCCTGGGGCTTGAGTATGATCCACGCGCTGCTGCGCCCCGGACGCAAAGCCTGGGTCGAGCAACTGGCGCTGGCGGCGATGCTGTTTAGCTCGCTGCCATTGCTCAACGCCCTGACCACTTCGCATCACCTTGGCGTGACGCTGGCGCAAGGCGATTGGGTGCTGGCCGGGTTCGACTTGACCTGTCTCGGCTGCGGTCTCTTCCTGGCTTGGGCTGCGTGGAAAATGCAGCGCGCCGGCAACACCGTTCGGGTGAAAAAACCGGCTCGCGAAACGCCTCGTCCGGTCACGATTGAACAGGGGAGCCATTGATGCTGCTGGCGCTGTTGTTGTGTTACGCCGGGTTTACCGCGCTGTGTCTGTCGATGCCCCGGCATCACGATGATCTGCTCGGGCACAAACCATCAGAGCGTCGCCGTCAGGCCCTGAAGCTGGCCGGATGGCTATTGCTCGGTTTATCGCTGTGGGCCGCTGTCGATGCGAAAGGCTGGAGTTTCGGTCTGGTCGACTGGTTTGCGGTGCTGATGTTCAGCGCATTGGCCCTGGTGCTGCTGTTGCCCTATCGGCCGAAACTGGCGTTGGCCCTGGCCGGGGTGAGTTTGCTGGCGACACCGGTCGCCGCATGGGCGCAGTGCTGAAGTGCTGATCGGTCATCCGCCGGAATCACGCGACGACGAGCCGCGCGGGGCGCGTGCGCATTTTTTGCAGGTATTTCTGTCCCAGCGTTCGCAGATGGAAGCGTTGGTTAACCGACGCGTTGGCTGTCGGGCGACGGCGGCGGATCTTGTGCAGGATCTGTTTTTGCGTTTCTGGCGACGGCCGCTGGTGCAGGTTGAAGAACTCAGCACTTACCTTTTGCGCTGTGCCGGCAACATCGCCATCGACCATTTGCGCAGCGAGGGCGCGCGGGTGCGGGTCAACGAAGGCTGGCAACCGGACGAGCCGGACAGCCATGGCAGCGAGCCGCAGGCAGCGCTCGAAGCCGGTAATGATTTGCGCCATGTCGAGGCCGCACTGCGTGCGTTGCCCGAGCGCACGCGACAGATTTTTTTGCTCAATCGTATTCACGGGCGCAAGTACGCCGACATCGCCAAGGCCATGGGTTTGTCCCAAAGCGCCGTGGAAAAACATATGATGCGCGCCCTCGAGGCCTGCAAGGCCAGCCTGCGCGAACCCGCGCCACGCCTGCCAGGGAAAGCACCGTGAATCACATCGACCGCGTCGCCCCGACGCCCGCTCAGGAACAGGCTGCACTTGCCTGGCTGAGCCTGTTGCACGACCGGCCGAGCGCAGGCGACCAACTCACATTCAGCCAATGGCTGCGCGCCGATCCGGCCCACGCCGAGGCTTACGCACAGGCGCAAGTGATCTGGGAATTGAGCGAAGGCCCGGCGCGCACGCTGGCTGATGAAGAGGCGTTTGCCTTGCAGGGTTATCTCAATGCGATGGATCGGCCACGTCGTGCACCGCTGCTGCGCTGGTCGGGCGCGCTGGCGATGGCGGCGTGTCTGTCATTGATGATCAGCCTCGGCACGGGTTGGCAACCGCAGCGCTGGATCGATGATCTCGGCGCCGATTACGTCTCGGCGCCCGGCGAAATTCGTACGGTGATTCTGGCCGATCAATCGCAAGTGACACTCGACGCCGACAGCGCCATCGCCGTGGATTTCAGCCATGGCGAACGGCATGTGCAGCTGCGGCGCGGCGCTGGTTTTTTCAGCGTCACGCATACCGGTGAGCCTTTTGTGGTCGAGGCTGAAAAGGGTCAGGCGCGAGTACTTGGCACCCAGTTCGAAGTGCGCCTGAAACCGCAGGGCGCGCAGGTTACGGTGTTGTCAGGACGGGTCGGCGTGACGGCGCAAGCCGATGGCGAACAGCAGATTCTCACCGCCGGTCAGCAAGTGGTTTACGGCGCAGGTACCGCAGAAAAACTTCACGCCACCGACAGCGAAGCGCAACTGGCCTGGCGTCAGGGATGGCTGACTTATTACAAGTCGACGCTGGCCGATGTGGTGCAGGATCTGCAGCGCTATTACCCGGGACGGATTGTGTTGCTCAACGATGAACTGGCGGCACGTAAGGTCAGCGGCAGTTTTCCGAGTAGGGACCCGCACGCGGTGTTGAGTTCGTTGCAGGGCGTGATGGGGTTTGAGCAGCATCAAGTGCTGGGGCATCTGATTATTTTGCGTTGAGGCTACTGGCGCCATCGCTGGCAAGCCAGCTCCCACAGGTTTGTATGTGATCTAAAAAAATATTTTCAAATTTGTAGTGAGGTAAACCCGGACGCCATTCGTGTAGTGACTGAAACTGCGAGTCATTCGCATCCGTTGCGGTTCTACACAGGTCATGAGCAATGAAGTCCAGGGCAAAATCGGGTTCGGTCAAACAGTGGTTGGGTGCTTCGGTATTGAGTTTTTCGGCGCTGGCGTTGCTGCCGATCAGCGTGGCGCTTGCCGCTGAAACCCTCAGCAGTCAGCCACAAAAGCAATTCAGTTTTGCCCTGGCCGCCAAACCGTTGCCCCAGGCGCTGAGCGACTTCAGCCGCGTGACCGGGCAAAGCGTGGTTTACACCGATGAAGCGCCGTACGGCCTCACCGCTCCAGCGGTCAACGGGCAGATGAGCGCCGAGCAAGCGCTGCAACGTCTGCTCGCAGGCTCCGGCCTGACCTTCCGCCGCACCGACAGTCACACCCTGGCGCTGGAACCGCAACCGACCGCAGGCGCATTGAATCTGGGCGCCACCACCATCACCTCCATGCGCGATGAATCGCAGAGCTACCAGCCACCGGAAACCAGCTCGGTGATGCGCTCCTCGGCTTCGCTGCAAGAAATCCCGCAAACCGTCAATGTCATCCCGGCACAGGTGATTCGTGATCAGACGCCGCGCAATCTCGATGATGCACTGGCCAATGTCAGCGGCATCACCCAGGGCAACACTTTGGGCAGCACCCAGGATTCGGTGATGACGCGCGGATTCGGCGATAACCGCAACGGCTCGATCATGCGCGACGGCATGCCGATCGTGCAGGGTCGCGGCATGAACGCCACGGTCGATCGCGTTGAAGTGCTCAAGGGCCCGGCATCGTTGCTGTACGGAATTCAGGACCCGGGCGGGGTGGTCAACATGGTCAGCAAGAAGCCTGAACTGACCCAGTACAACGCCCTGACCTTGAGCGGCTCGACTTACGGCGATGGCAAAAATGGCAGCGGCGGCACCTTCGACAGCACTGGCGCACTGGGTGATTCCGGGCTGGCTTACCGCATGGTGCTGGATCACGAAGATGAAGATTACTGGCGCAACTTCGGCACCCATCGCGAGTCGCTGATTGCGCCGTCGCTGGCCTGGTACGGCGAACGCACCAAGCTGCTGTTCGCCTACGAGCATCGCGAATTTCTCACCCCGTTCGACCGTGGCACGCTGATCGATCCGCGCACCAATCATCCGCTGGATATCTCGCGCAACGAGCGTCTGGACGAGCCGTTCAACAACATGGAAGGGCGTTCGGACCTGTATCACTTCGAGGCCGATCACGAACTCAACGACGACTGGAAAGCGCACTTCGGCTACAGCTGGAACCGCGAAACCTACGACGCCAGCCAAGTCCGCGTGACCGCCATCGACACCAAAAAAGGCACGCTGACCCGCAGCATGGACGGCACTCAAGGCGCGATCAGCACCGACCGTTTCACCACCGCCAGTCTTGAAGGCAAGGTCAACGTGCTGGGCATGCAGCATGACCTGGTGTTCGGCGTCGATGACGAGTACCGCAAGATCTACCGCGCCGACCTGATCCGCCAGAAAAGCCTGAGCACCTTCAGCTACGTCAATCCGGTGTATGGCCGTGAAGTCGAGGGCACCACGGTCAGTGCAGCGGACAGCGCGCAAACCGATCTGCTGCGCAGCGATTCGGTGTTTTTGCAGGACTCGATCCACCTCAACGATCAGTGGATTCTGGTCGCCGGCGGACGCTTCCAGGAGTACGACCAGTACGCCGGCAAAGGCGTGCCATTCAAGGCCAACACCGACAACAACGGGCAGAAGTGGGTGCCGCGTGCGGGCCTGGTTTATCGCTATACCGATGAGCTGTCGTTCTACGGCAGCTATACCGAATCGTTCAAACCCAACTCGACAATCGCCCCGCTGAGCGGCAGCAGCACCGTGCTCGACGGCAGCATCGCGCCGGAAGAAGCCAAGTCGTGGGAACTGGGGGCGCGGCTGGATATTCCGGGGCGCATCACCGGCAACATCGCCCTGTTCGACATCAAGAAACGCAACGTGCTGGTGTCCAACGCCGAAGGCCCGACCACGATTTACAGCGCTGCCGGCGAAGTGCGTTCTCGCGGCCTGGAGCTGGACTTGAGCGGTCAGCTCAGCGAGCGCTGGAGCATGATTGGCAGCTATGCCTACACCGATGCCGAAGTCACAGAAGACCCGGACTACAAAGGCAATCGCCTGCAAAACGTGGCGAAGAACAGCGGTTCGCTATCGGCGGTGTATGACTTCGGCAGCGTGATCGGCGGCGATCAGTTGCGCGTTGGCGCGGGGGCGCGTTACGTCGGTGAGCGGGCGGGCAATGCGGTGAATGATTTCGAGCTGCCGAGCTACACCGTGGCCGATGCGTTCGCGACTTACGACACCAAGGTTGAAGGGCAGAAGGTCAAGTTTCAGCTCAACGTGAAGAACCTGTTTGATCGCACCTACTACACCTCGGCGGTGAGCCGGTTCTTTGTGTCGATGGGCGACTCGCGGCAGATTTCGTTGTCGAGCACGCTGGAGTTCTGACCGAATACCGCGTCATCGTTCTTCGCGAGCAGGCTCGCTCCCACAGGGAAATGCATTCCCCTGTAGGGGCTGCCGCAGGCTGCGATCTTTTGATCTTGCTCTAACGCAAAAACGCCTGTCGATACTCGCCAGGCGTCCCGCCCAATACCTGGCGAAACCGATTGGTAAAGTGACTGGCACTGGCAAACCCGCACGCCAGTGCAATCTCCCCCACCGGCAACGCCGTAGTTCGCAACAACTCCCGCGCCCGGTTCAAGCGACGCGCGAGCACATACTGATGCGGCGGCAAACCGAAGCTCACGCGGAACATTCGCGCAAAGTGATATTCCGACAGCGCACACAACCCGGCCAGTTGTCCGAGGCTGATCGGTTCGGCCAATTGACTGTCGATGAACTCGACCAATTGCCGGCGGTGATGCGGCGCCAATCCGCCTTTCAAACGCAAACCCTGACGCGCGCCGACTTGGCTGAGCAAGGTATGGCTGATCAATTCGTGGGCCAGACTGCTGGTCAGCAAACGCTCGGCGGGCTCGTCCCAGTTGAGCGTCAACAACTGACGAAAGCGCTGCGCCTGCTGAGGATCTTCCAGAAAAGTCTGTTCGCGCAACTGCATTTCACGGGGCTCGCGATCTAGCAACGTCACGCAGCCGAGGGCAAATTGCTCAGCGCTGAAATACAAGTGTGCGAGGCGAATATCGCCGTTGATTACCCAGCCTGATTCGTGATCGGCCGGCAGTATGCACAACTTGTCGGGGCCACCCTTGTTGCCCGGTTCGCCACGGCGAAAGGTCCCGGTGCCACCGGCGATGTAGCAGGAAAGAGTGTGATGGCTCGGCGCTTCGTATTCCTGGGCGTCGTGATGATTGGTCCACAGGGCTGCGGACAAGCCGTCACCGAGCTCGGCGCTGTGCACAAGGCGTGCATTAGGCGAGCGGTTAAGCGCTTGAAAGACTTGCAGGGTATCGATTGCGGCCATGTTCGGTTCTCTCCAACGCCTTGCATCCTACTCCGTAGACATCGCGCTGCCAGCCTGCCGGGCGACAAAAGCGCAAGTTTATGCAAGCGGTCGCACCGGGTCGAAGTCGACACTGAACCCCTATTGAGGAGTGTCTGTCATGAACCTGTCGCTGTATCTGTTGACTGTGCTGATCTGGGGCACCACCTGGATTGCTTTGAAATGGCAACTGGGGGTGGTGGAGATTCCGGTGTCGATTGTTTATCGCTTCGGCCTCGCGGCGCTGGTGCTGTTTGTGCTGTTGCTGCTTAGTCGTCGGTTGCAACCGATGAATCGGCGTGGGCATCTGATCTGCGTGGCTCAGGGTTTGTGTCTGTTCTGCGTCAACTTCATGTGCTTTCTGACGGCCAGCCAGTGGATACCGAGTGGTCTGGTGGCGGTGGTGTTTTCCACCGCCACGTTGTGGAACGCGCTCAATGCGCGGGTGTTCTTCGGTCAGCGGATTGCACGCAACGTGCTGATGGGCGGCGGGCTCGGTTTATGTGGCCTTGGTCTGCTGTTCTGGCCGGAACTGGCCGGCCATGCGGCGACCCCGCAAACCCTGCTGGGGCTCGGTCTGGCGCTGTGCGGCACCTTGTGTTTCTCGGCGGGCAACATGCTGTCGAGCCTGCAACAGAAGGCCGGGCTCAAACCATTGACTACCAATGCCTGGGGCATGGCTTACGGTGCGGCGATGTTGTCGGTGTGGTGTCTGGTGAAAGGTATTCCGTTCGACATGGACTGGTCGCCGCGCTACGTCGGTGCGCTGCTGTATCTGGTGATCCCGGGTTCGGTGATCGGCTTCACTGCGTATCTGACATTGGTCGGACGTATGGGCCCGGAGCGCGCGGCGTATTGCACTGTTCTGTTTCCAGTGGTGGCATTGAATGTCTCGGCGTTTGTCGAAGGTTATCAATGGACGGCGCCGGCACTGGCCGGACTGGTATTGGTCATGCTGGGTAATGTGCTGGTGTTCCGTAAGCCACGAGTTGCGGTTTTACCGAGCCAAGGCAAGTTGGCTTGATAACGGATGAGCGCTGTGTTCAGCGCTCGACTTTCATTGTGATGTAAATCATTAGCGGGAGAATGAAGTCAGTGATATGTCGCGCCCAGTCTTTGGCATTCCATCTTTGTGAAGTGTCCATGTCGAACCATTCAACGCCTACGGTTTGTAGACAGACGTAATAGATGAATATTGCGGCCAGTATGCCCATGATCGAATACTTCTTGGCTTCATGGAATACCGCCGCCGGGGCGTTTATGTGGCGGATTAGCTGATAGGTCCCGATCAGGCACAGCACCGTGTAAATCACCTCCATGGTTATCACGAACCAGTAGATTCTGTGGTGCAAAAAAGGTGAGTCGATCGCGCGATACATAATGTTCTCGGCGCCGACAGTGGTATCCATACTCAAAATGTGCGCGACGTATGTGTAGTTGGAATTATAGTCGGTGAAGTTTTGAATCATTATCAGCAGGCCAAAAAAACTGAAGTAAGCCATTAACATGGCTTTGCTGTAGCGAATGAGTTTGTCGGTGGTCAGGTTATTCAATTCGTCGCTCTCCATGGCGTCTTATCATTAATTTGATAAGTTTGGAGAGCTTATAGTGCTAGTGTTTAATTGTGTTTGTTGTTCAATTGCAAGTTATGTATGCCTGAAATAACGGGCAAGTGCCGGACGGCAGTTGCCCGTTTTATCAACCGCGCCAGACCTGCGGGTTCACCAGGTCCTGCGGGCGTTCACCGAGCAGTGCGCTGCGCAGGTTGGCGAGGGCACGATTGGCCATGGCTTCGCGGGTTTCATTCGTCGCCGAGCCGATGTGCGGCAGTGTCACGGCGTTTTTCAACTGGAACAGCGGCGATTCTGCCAGCGGTTCTTTCTCGTAGACGTCCAGACCGGCGCCACGAATGCGGTTGTTTTGCAGGGCTTCGATCAGCGCTGGCTCATCAACTACCGGGCCCCGGGAGATGTTGACCAGGATCGCGCCCGGTTTCATCAGCGCCAGTTCGCGATGGCTGATCAGGTGGCGGGTCTTGTCGCTGAGCGGCACGACCAGGCAGACGAAATCGGCTTCGGCGAGCAGTTGGTCGAGGCTGCGAAATTGGGCGCCGAATTGTTGTTCCAGTTCGGTTTTGCGGCTGTTACCGCTGTAGAGGATCGGCATGTTGAAGCCGAAATGGCCACGTCGGGCGATGGCTGCGCCGATGTTGCCCATGCCGACGATGCCGAGGGTTTTGCCGTGTACGTCGCAACCGAACAGTGGGGCGCCGACGCTGGCTTGCCATTGGCCGGCCTTGGTCCATGCATCGAGTTCGGCGACGCGGCGGGCGCTGCTCATGATCAGGGCGAAGGCGAGGTCGGCGGTGCTTTCGGTGAGCACGTCCGGGGTGTTGGTGAGCATGATCCCGCGTTCGTTGAAGTAGTCGAGGTCGTAGTTGTCGTAGCCGACGGAGACGCTGGAGACGACTTCGAGTTTGCTGGCGGTTTCGAGTTGGGCTTTGCCGAGTTTGCGGCCAACGCCGATGAGGCCGTGGGCGTGGGGCAGGGCTTCGTTGAATTGGGCGTTGATGTCGCCGGCTTTTGGGTTGGGGACGATGACGTCGAACTCTTGTTGGAGGTGTTCGATCATTGGGGGGGTGATGCGGCTGAAGGCCAGGACGGTTTTTTTCATTTGGCTTGGGCTCGGCTTCGGGGCTTTTATTGCCAAGCAAGCTAACATTTCTTTGTGGTGTTTGGCTTGTCTTGGCGGCCTCTGGGCCGACCATGTTCTTGGGGTTTTGGGGGGATATCCGTTGCTTCGGGTGTTGCCATTGGCGGTTTCGCTCTTACAGCGACTCCCTTTGGCAAACGCCCCAAAGGAAGCAAAGGTCTGGGCCCCGGCGTTCGGCCCGCTCGCTGGGGCTCGGGGTTCCTTCGCTCCGGGTTTCATCCGGGGGGATCGCCTACGGTTTGCTTCGCTGCACCTCCTCTCGATCTGTTTGGCTTCGCCAAACGGCGCTACGCGCCTACCCCCGGATGAATCCCTCCACTCAGCCTGCCGTGAAGGGGCCTTGTGGATCAAGAGCTGCAGTCGAGCTAACGCTCATTCTGTTGAGTGGTGAAGGGCGGCGTGGAGTGTCAGATTCACTCGGGTCAAACTGTGGGAGCTGGCCTGCCAGCGATGGCGGCCTGAAAGCCGACCAATCTCCGCCAGATACACTCAATCCCTGTGGGAGCTGGCCTGCCAGCGATGGCGGCCTGACAGCCGACCAATCTCCGCCAGATACACTCAATCCCTGTGGGAGCTGGCCTGCCAGCGATGGCGGCCTGAAAGCCGACCAATCTCCGCCAGATGTACACCAACCCGGTAGGAGCTGCGGCACGCTGCGATCTTTTGATCTTTGGTGTGGCTAATGAAGATCAAAAGATCGCAGCGTGCCGCAGCTCCTACGGTTCAGTTTTTGGCTGTTATTTCGACGTTATCCAGCACTCGATTCACCGCTAACTCAGCCAGCATGATGATTTGTTGAATGGCCAATATCGTATGTCGCTGCGGGGTATCCACATACGCAGCAATATCACTGGTCATGACGCTGGCCGAAGCCAACGATTCACAGGCGTGGGCCAACAGGGTTTCGTTGTCCATCTGCGGGGCGACGACAAACATGGTGCTCGGTTTGCGCAATGGCAGGTCTTTGTGGCCAGGGCAGAGGTAGTGGTCGAGGGCGCGTTCGGCGGCTTCGTGGAGTTTGTTGGAGTCGAGGGATTCGTAGGGGGAGGTGCTGTCCGCTTCGGGCGGGTTGGGTGTTGGTTTGATCATTGGAAACATACTCATGGCGGTTGGATTGAAGCTGCCACTTTTCGTTTTCCAGACGAAGGGTGGCAGCTGTGCGCGGACTGGAAAAACCGGTCAACCAACCAAACCCGGCAGGCCCAAGGGCCTCCCGCGCACAGCCGCCATTACATTGCGAAGCAGAAAAAGCGCCGCAGTATGCCATGGGCAGGGTTGGTAGAAATCGGGTTTTCCAGACCCGGTCACTGATTCGTCAGCGACCACAAAATCCTATCCACCCCACTTCCGACCGACAACCGCCACAACCTGTCGGAAATATCCGCGTCATCCGCGCTTCTGTAGGAGCTGCCGTAGGCTGCGATCTGTTGATTTTTAAACAGCAGATCAAAAGACCACAGCCCGCCGCGCCCCAAACGTGAACGGCGGTGTGTTTAAGATTCAGTTGGCGACGCGCGCTCCAGCCAGGCTTCCGCTCAATTCATATGCAGCCAATTCTGCTTGATGGGCCGAAAGAATCTCCGGCAACGAGCCGCGCAGGTACTCGACCCACGTCTTGATCTTCGCATCCAGGTACTGGCGTGAAGGGTAGATCGCGTACAGGTTCAGTTCCTGCGAGCGGTAGTTCGGCATCACCCGCACCAGCGTGCCGTTGCGCAGGCCTTCGATGGCGGCGTAGACCGGCAGCACGCCGACGCCCATGCCGCTGGTGATCGCGGTTTTCATCGCGTCGGCGGAGTTCACCAGGAATGGCGAGCTGTTGATCGTGACCATTTCCTGGCCTTCCGGGCCGTCGAAGGCCCATTTTTCCAGGGGAATCACCGGGCTCACCAGGCGCAGGCAGGCGTGGTTCAGCAGGTCGCTGGGTTTTTGCGCAGCGCCGTTGGCTTTTACGTAGGCCGGCGACGCGCAGACGATGCTGTAGGTGATGCCCAGGCGTTGCGAGACGAAACCTGAGTCCGGCAGTTCGCTGGCGAGCACGATGGACACGTCGTAACCCTCGTCGAGCAGGTCCGGCACGCGATTGGCTAAGGTCAGGTCGAAGGTCACGTCCGGGTGGGTCTTGCGATAGCGGGCGATGGCGTCGATCACGAAGTGCTGGCCGATGCCGGTCATGGTGTGCACTTTCAATTGTCCGGCCGGGCGCGCGTGGGCGTCGCTGGCTTCCGCTTCGGCTTCTTCGACGTAGGCGAGGATCTGCTCGCAGCGCAGCAGGTAGCGCTTGCCGGCCTCGGTCAGCGCGATGCGGCGGGTCGTGCGGTTGAGCAGGCGGGTTTGCAGATGGGCTTCCAGATTGGAGACCGCGCGCGAGACGTTGGCCGTGGTGGTGTCGAGTTGCACGGCGGCGGCGGTGAAGCTGCCGGCTTCGGCCACGCAACTGAAGGCGCGCATGTTTTGCAAAGTGTCCATGGGGTGCTCTCAAGGGAGATGGCAAATTGTGACACGAAGTTTCCGGGGCGAGACCCCCGACCTTGGGATTATCTCGTTAACCGTAACAAAGATTCACAGAAATCCCAGCTTATCGCCGTTCAGGCGCCCCAATAGAATTGCGCCCACCTTGCTTCCCCCCCCTTTCTCAGGAATTCGCAGCTGTGCCGCGTCGCATCAACAGAGCGCTTATGCCGCTCAGTGTTCTGGCTTTTACCCTGATCATCAGCGGCTGCATCAGTACCGGAGGGATTGCCCCGCAGGGCAAGGCATTGGAGGCCGATTCGCTGGCCACCGATGACGCCATCGCCCACGCCGCCCGTGACGCCAACTGGCCCACCGCCCAATGGTGGCAAGCCTATGGCGACCCGCAACTGAATCGCTGGATCGACCTCGCCGTCCAAGGCAGCCCGACCATGGCCATGGCCACCGCACGTTTGCGTCAGGCCAAAGCCATTGCCGGCGTGGCTGAAGCGGCGGAGTCGTTGCAGATCAATGGTGATTCGACCCTCAAGCGTCACAACTGGCCGACCGATCAGTTCTACGGCCCGGGCGATCTGGCCAACACCACCACTTGGGACAACAACGCCGCACTGGGTTTCAGCTATGCCCTCGACCTCTGGGGCAAGGAAAGCAATGCCAGTGAACGGGCGGTGGACCTTGCGCACATGAGCGCTGCTGAGGCGCGGCTGGCGCAGCTGGAATTGCAGAACAACATCGTCCGCGCCTACATCGAGCTGTCGTTGCACTACGCCCAGCGCGACATCGTTGACGCAACGCTCAAGCAGCAACAGCAGATTCTCGACCTCGCGCAGAAGCGTCTGGCCGGCGGCATCGGCACCCACTTCGAAGTCAGCGAAGCCGAAACGCCGCTGCCGGAAACCCATCGGCAACTGGATGCGCTGGACGAAGAAATCGCCCTCAGCCGTAACCAGATTGCTGCGTTGGCAGGCAAAGGTCCGGGGGCGGGAGCACAATTGCAGCGTCCGACGCTGGTGCTTGGCGCCGCGTTGAAACTGCCTTCGGCGCTGCCTGCCGAGTTGCTTGGTCAGCGTCCGGACGTGGTCGCCAGTCGCTGGCAAGTGGCGGCGCAGGCGCGTGGGATCGAGGTGGCGCATGCCGGGTTTTATCCCAATGTCGATCTGGTTGGCAGCCTCGGTTTTATGGCGACCGGTGGCGGGGCGCTGGAGTTTCTGACTGGCAAGAAGCTCAACTACAACGTCGGCCCGGCGATCTCGCTGCCGATTTTCGACGGCGGGCGACTGCGTGCCGAACTCGGTGAAGCTTCGGCCGGTTACGACATCGCCGTGGCGCATTACAACCAGACGCTGGTCAATGCGCTGAAGAACATCTCCGATCAGTTGATCCGTCGCGAGTCGATGGACAAGCAGCAGGCGTTCGCCGCCGAGTCGGTGGCTACCGCGCAGAAGACTTACGACATCGCGACTATCGCTTATCAACGCGGACTGACCGATTACCTGCATGTGCTCAACGCGCAGACGCTGTTGTTCAAGCAGCAGCAGGTGCAGCAGCAAGTGCAAGCGGCACGTTTGAGTGCTCATGCCGAATTGGTGACTGCACTCGGCGGCGGACTCGGCGCTGGCAACGACGTGCCGACCAACCAGCAAACCCAAGCCCCGAAAACCCCGGTCCTGCTGCGGTGAATACAAAAAACGCCGTGCGGGGATGCATCCCTTCTGAAGTGAACTGCAAACCTGTGGTGAGGGGATTTATCCCCGTTGGGCTGCGCAGCAGTCCTGAAATCAGCCATCAGGTTTCTTCAGGCATATCGCATTCGCCGGGTTTACGACGGCTGCGCCGCCGGACGGGGATAAATCCCCTCACCACAGTTTCAGCACTCGCCACAGACCATTCATCAGCACTCAAATTTTGAGCAGATTTCCATGACTCCCTTGCCCGCACCTCTACGCTGGCTCTACTCCCTCGAATGGCGCCGCGGTTTCTTTGACTGGGCGCGCAGCGATGGCGTGACCTGGGTCTACATCTTCAAGGTGTTGATCGCTGCGTTCCTGACCCTGTGGCTGGCGATGCGACTGGAATTGCCGCAGCCGCGCACCGCGATGATCACCGTGTTCATCGTCATGCAACCGCAGAGTGGTCATGTGTTCGCCAAGAGCTTCTATCGCTTCCTCGGCACTTTGGCCGGGTCGGCGATGATGGTCACACTGATCGCCCTGTTTGCGCAGAACACTGAACTGTTCCTCGGTTCGCTGGCGATCTGGGTCGGCATCTGCTCGGCCGGTGCTGCACGTTGCCGTAACTTCCGCGCTTACGGTTTTGTGCTGGCCGGCTACACCGCTGCAATGGTCGGCCTGCCGGCGCTGGCGCATCCCGACGGCGCATTTATGGCTGCGGTGTGGCGGGTGCTGGAAATCTCCCTGGGGATTCTCTGCTCGACCGTGGTCAGCGCCGCGATCCTGCCGCAAACCGCCAGTGCGGCGATGCGCAACGCCTTGTATCAGCGCTTCGGTGTATTTGCACTGTTCGTCACAGATGGCCTGCGCGGGCGCAGCAAACCGGAGACGTTCGAAGCCAGCAACGTGCGTTTTATCGCCGAAGCCGTGGGCCTGGAAGGGTTGCGTAGCGTCACCGTTTTCGAAGACCCGCACATGCGTCGGCGCAACGGTAGGCTCAGTCGTTTGAACAGCGAGTTCATGGGCATCACCACGCGTTTCAACGCCCTGCATCAGTTGCTCGAACGCCTGCGCGGCTATGACGAAGAACACGTGGTCGCGGCAATCAAACCGGGTTTACAGGATCTGGCCGAAGTGCTCGACGGTTTCAGCGGTCGCGCCCTGACCAGTCCCGATGCCGCACGGCTGGCGACAGCACTGGCGACCTACAAGGAAGGCCTGCCGGCGCGGGTGCGAAGCTTGCGGGCGATCTTCCAGGAGAGCGAACCGAGCGACGCCGAACAACTGGATTTCCATACCGCGTATGAATTGCTTTATCGCTTCGTCGATGATCTGCACGGTTATGCACAGACCCACGCCTCGCTGGCTGATCACAGTCACGAACGCGAGCGTTGGGACGAGCCGTTCACTCCGCAAACCAATTGGTGGGCAGCGGCTGCTTCGGGGATTCGCGCCTCGTTTATCCTGATCGTGCTCGGCAGTTACTGGGTCGCCACCGCGTGGCCGAGCGGCGCGACCATGACCCTGATTGCTGCCGCCACCGTGGGCTTGTCCGCCGCCACACCGAACCCGAAGCGCATGGCTTTTCAAATGGCCTGCGGTACGTTTCTCGGGGCGCTGATCGGCTTCGTCGAGATGTTTTTCATTTTCCCGTGGATCGACGGTTTTCCGCTGCTGTGCGTGATGCTCGCGCCAGTAATCGTGCTCGGTTCGTTCCTCACCTCGCGCCCGCAGTACGCCGGGGTCGGTCTCGGTTTGTTGATTTTCTTCAGTACCGGTTCGGTGCCGGACAACCTGACCATCTACAACCCGTACACCTTCATCAACGACTACATCGCCATGGTCATGGGCATGCTGGTGTGTGCGGCGGCGGGGGCAATTATTCTGCCGCCGAACAGTCGCTGGTTGTGGAAACGTCTGGAACAGGATCTGCGCGGCCAAGTGGTGTACGCGATCAGCGGCAAACTAAAGGGTCTGGCGTCGAGTTTCGAAAGCCGTACCCGCGACTTGCTGCATCAGGCTTATGGCCTCGCGGCAGGTCAGCCGAAGGTGCAAAAGCATTTGCTGCGCTGGATGTTCGTGGTGCTTGAAGTGGGTCATTCGATCATCGAATTGCGCAAGGAACAGGCGATTCTGCCGGTGCACCCGGCGTACGCCGAGTCGCAGCCGTGGCGTCAGGCGATCCGCGTGATGGGGCGCGCACTGGTGCGGCTGTTTCTGCAACCGAACGCGAGCAATCTGGAGCGCGCACTGATCGCGGTGGATCACGCGATCAGCCGCGTCGCTGCCACTGACGAGCCGTTCGCGCCGCACTTCGACACCTCTGCTTTACGCCGGGTGAAAAGCTATCTGCACTTCATCCGCACTTCGTTGCTCGACCCGCAATCACCGCTTGCCGAGTTCGCCTCGGCCAAGCCCGAAGGACTTGCCCATGCCTCGTGAAATCGCCTTCCACGGCGTGTACATGCCGACCATGACCCTGATGTTTTTCATCGCTGCGGCACTCGCCTGGGCGCTCGACCGGTTTTTGTCGGGGTTCGATCTGTACCGTTTTTTCTGGCATCCGGCACTGCTGCGCCTGAGTCTGTTTACCTGTCTGTTCGGCGCCATGGCGCTGACTGTCTACCGTTGAGAACGTTCTGATGAAAAAGTTTTTCAGCCTGCTCGCGACCCTGCTGGTGCTGGCCCTTGCGCTGTGGATCGGCCGGACCCTGTGGGTGCATTACATGGACACGCCGTGGACCCGCGACGGTCGGGTGCGTGCGGACATCATCAACGTCGCCGCCGACGTTACCGGCGAAGTGGTCGATGTGCCGGTGCGTGACAACCAACTGGTGAAGAAGGGCGATTTGCTGATGCAGATCGACCCTGAGCATTACCGCATCGCGGTGAAACAGGCGCAGTCGCTGGTCGCTTCGCGCAAGGCTACTTGGGAGATGCGCAAGGTCAACGCGCATCGCCGCGCCGACCTCGACAACCTGGTCATCTCCAAGGAAAACCGCGACGACGCCAGCAACATTGCCGACTCGGCGCAGGCTGATTATCAACATGCCCAGGCGCAACTCGAAGCCGCTGAACTCAACCTGAAACGCACCGAAGTGCGCGCGGCAGTCGACGGTTACGTGACCAACCTCAACGTGCATCGCGGCGACTACGCGCGGATCGGCGAGGCGAAAATGGCCGTGGTCGACATGAACTCGTTCTGGGTTTATGGCTTCTTCGAAGAAACCAAGCTGCCGCACGTCAAAGTCGGCGACAAGGCCGACATGCAATTGATGAGCGGCGAAGTGCTCAAGGGCCATGTGGAAAGCATTTCGCGCGGCATCTACGACCGCGACAACCCGCAAAGCCGCGAGCTGATCGCCGACGTCAACCCGACGTTCAACTGGGTACGTCTGGCGCAACGGGTGCCGGTGCGGATTCACATCGATGAAGTGCCGGCAGGCGTGTTGCTGGCGGCGGGGATTACTTGCACGGTGGTGGTGAAGCAGAACGCAGTGGATAACTGACAGACCGCGTTATCGTTCTTCGCGGGCAAGCCTCGCTCCCACAGGTTTGCGGCGTTCACATATTTTGAGTGCGCCGATAACCCTGTGGGAGCGTGGCTTGCCCGCGATGGGCTGACCTCGGAGCTTCAGGAAACGGCAACCATTCACTCAGCACAAAACGTCTCCTGCAAATGCCGCCAAATCACCTTGCCACCCGTCTGTTTTTCGAACACCACCGTCGAAAGCCGAAGCGTCTGGGTTCCCGTCGCATCGCTCTGCCGCTCGTGATAACTCACCGTCGCACCACGTTCATTCAGGGCAATCCCGCGCAGCTCACTGAGTTCGATCCTGAAGCCATTCTTTTTCCCGCCCGCCATGCGAAACAGCGCCTGCAAAGCATCGAAGTCCAGCACCCGGCCCAGCGGTGAAATCATCGAGAACCGTGGCGAAAAGCGCGTCAGCAGTTGATCCAGTGCCGCATCGTCCTGCGTCTCGGCAAACCATTTTTCGATGGCTTCGTGGGCCTGGATCACTTCGTCGAAGTAGTCGCTGTAGTCAGTCATGTGGATTTTTCCTTGAGGGGCGAAGAGGCCAGCAGGGCCAGAACTTTTGTCGAATCAAACCGCAGGACGGCGACCATCGGTAACAACGTGATCAGCGCGGCGGCCAGAAAACAGTATTTGAAACCACCGGCACCCAATGCGCCCAACAGCGAGCTGAGCAGCGCGGCGCCGAGGCAGAAACCGAGTTGGCGATTGATATTCCACAGGGCACTGGAATGCCCCATTTTTTCCGCTGCGATGCCGACGAACGCGAGGGTTTGCGCGGTGATGCTGCACAGGCTGCCACCCAGTCCCATCACTGCATAGGCGATGATCAGCGGCGTACTGGCGGGTTGGTCGATGCGCATCAGCAAGATAATGCCGAGGCATTGCAGGAGCATCCCGGCAGCCAATAACGGCTTGGGGCCGATGCGGTTGAAGCTGCGTTTTCCGAGAAAGATCGCCGCCCCCGAGCCCGCCGCCCAGGCCAGCATCAGCGCACCGGTTTGCGCTGCACCGAAACCCAGTTCGTGCAGGTAGAGCACGGCAATCAGATTGGTCCCGGTAAAAATCCCCGGGACACACAAGTAGATCAACATCGCCAGACGCAGCGACGGGTTCTTGATCAGTTGCAGGTCGAGAAGTGCACCGGGTTTACGCCAGCCGTCACGCAGGTACAGGCACAACGTCAGGGCGCTGAGCAGCAGCACGATGCCGCTGACGCTGCGGGTTGCGGGCTCGCTCGCCAGGCTTACGGCAATCAACAACAAACTCAGCGCCGACACCGCCAGCAACAGGCCTCGGGCATCCAGCGTCGGGCGTTCGCTGCTGGCTTGATCGGGTTTCAGCCAGAGCAGGCCAAGGCCAAAAGCCAATAATGCGACCGGCAAATTCAGGTAGAAAATCCAGCGCCAGGACAATGTCTGAACGATCAGCCCGCCCGCCGCTGGCGACAGCGCCGGCACCATCAGCGCCACCAGCAACACCACACCGGTAAAGTGCGCGCGCTGCTCCGGCGGAAACTGCCGATACGCCAGCGCCTGACCGACCGGCAGCAACAGCCCGCCACCGAGGCCTTGCAACAATCGCCAGCCGATCAGGCTTTCGATCGATCCCGCCTGCGCGACCAGTGCGGAGCCAACCCCGAACAACAGCAGCGAAGCAAGAATCAACCGCCGCTCGCCGATCCGTGCCGCCAGCCACACGCTCAGCGGAATGATCAGCGTCAGCCCGAGCATGTAGGCATTGGTGATCCACGCCAGTTCGGTCACCGAGGCATTCAGCTGCCGGGCGATGTCGGGGTAGGCAATGCTGGCAACGAACATGTTCAGCAGGTCGAGGGCAAACCCCAACAAATAAACCAGCGCGACTTTCGAGCGATAGGCCATGGCGACTTCCCTGTGATGAGACGTGCAGGGTAGGGTGCCGGACGTATTAGGAAAACGCTGGTTTGGCTGCTAGTTTGTCAAAATTATTTTGACAAGGAGTGACGCGGGTATGGTCAGCCTGGATCGTTTTGACACCTTCAAAGCCGTAGTCGAGGCCGGGTCATTGACTGCCGCCGCCGAAACACTGGGGCAAACCCGGGCGGTGGTGAGCTTCAATCTCAAACGGCTGGAAGAAGAACTGGGCGTGACCCTGCTCACGCGCAACACCCGGCAATTGGCGCTGACCGATGCCGGCGAGCGCTTTTATCGGCGTTGCCTGCGCACGCTGGATGAAGCGCGACTGGCCATCGAGGAGGCTCGGTCCGAGCATTCACAGCTCAAGGGCACCTTGCGCATCACCACCACCGTCGAGTTTGCGCTGGCGCAAGTGGTGCCGGCGCTGGAGGTGTTTCGCCAGCAACAGCCGCAGTTGAATATTCATCTATCGACGTCGTCAACCCATGCCGATCTGATATCCGAACGCTTCGACATGGCGATTCGGCTGGGCCGCATGCACGACTCCAATCTGCGTGCGGTGCAGTTGTCGACATTCGAGGTGTTTGCAGTGGCCGCGCCGCAACTGGTCGAACGTTTTGCGCCGGTTGCCACGCTGGCGACACTGGAGTCGATGCCGACGCTGGGCCATGGGCGCGTGCCGGAGATGACCGTGACTGATCCTGTCGGGACCGAGCATGTGTATCAGCCAAAACCGGGCACTACTGCAATCGTCGCGGATAATTCGGCGACGCTGCGGGCGTTTGCACTGACCGGGCAAGGTGTGGCGATTCTGCCGCAATGGCTGATTCAGGAAGATCTGGAGGCTGGGCGATTACAGCGCTTGTTGGCAGATTTTCGTTTTGCGCAGCAAGGCGTGTATGCGCTGTACCCGGATACCCGGCATTTGCCGCTGAAGGTTCGGGCGTTTATTGATTTCATGAAGAGTTGGGGCTGAAACTTTGCGGTGACAGTTCTGGCCTCATCGCGGGCAAGCCCGCTCCCACAGGTTTTGTGGGTATTCATAAGTTCCGAACCACCCACAAAACCTGTGGGAGCGTGGCTTGCCCGCGATAGGCTCACCTCGATCTCAAAGCTGCCCACGCAACCCGAACCGCCTCATCAACGTCGACTCCAGCAACCCCTTGGGCAACAACGCCGCCAACAACGGCAACGCCCGGCAGCCATTGCCAATCCGGATCAGCCGTGGCGGTTTGTCCTGCTGCACAGCCTTCAACAACACGCCGGCAAACTCACTGGCCGGCGTCGGTTTGTCCTGCGAAGCCTTGGCCCGCGCCCGAATCCCTTCACGCAATGGAAACCATGGTGACTGTTCGTTGATCAATTGCTCGGCCTCGTGTCCGGCGTTCTTGGCGAAACTCGATTGAATCGCCCCCGGCTGAACCTCCATCACCCGCACGCCAAATGGCGCCAGTTCCATGCGCAATGCGTCGCTCAGGGCATGGACGGCGGCTTTCGATGCGCAATAAGCGCCAGCAAATGGAGTAACCAAAACACCTGACACGCTGCCGATATTCACCACTAGACCTTTAGCCCGACGCAACACAGGGAACAGCGCACGAGTGACACCGACAATCGAAAACACGTTGGTTTCGAACTGACGCTGCATGGCGGGCACGCCACCATCGAGCAACGGCCCCATCGCGCCGTAACCGGCGTTGTTGATCAGCACATCGAGGCCGCCAGTCTGCTGGTTGATCCGCTCGCCCAGTTGCTCCAGCGCCACGCCGTCATTGACGTCGAGCTGAATAGCAGTGAACCCGGCCGCCGCGAGCATGGCCACATCTTCAGCCTTGCGCGCAGTCGCCCAGACTTCGAAACCTGCGCCTTTGAACGCATCGGCGAGGGCGCGGCCGATGCCGCTGGAACAACCGGTAATCAACGCAACGGGCATGGCGCATTCCTTGTGCAAAAAGTGGGGGGAGGGGATCAGTCGGAGAAACTGCCCTGCAAGCGCTCGGCGCGAAAATCCAGGGTTTGCGGACGATAACCGGGACGCAGTGGCGGCAATGGCAAGCAGTCTTCCCAATTGCCACCGGCCTGTAATTCGCCGGGACCGCGATAGCGTGGGGCTGTGTATTGATTGTCGGCCAGATTGACCGTGTCGCCCGGAGCATAAGCGGCGATGCGCCAGCGCAGTTCAGTCAATGGCACGTTGTTGCCGTTGTTCATTTTCAGTTGCAGCGGGCGATCCGCCGGGCAGTCTTGCGGCGCATAAGCGATGCGCAGTTCAAGACGCGCCAGTTGTTTGATCTCGCGATTGTCCAGCCACACCACCCACATCGCCACCAGCCCGAGGCCGACTGCGGCGGCAATCGACACCGGCAACGCCTTGGCCGGATAGCGCAACAACAGGATCAGCCAGGTGATGACCAGCAAAACGCCGATGAACATATCGCACAACCTCGCGGGAATAGAGGGGCATCCTACCTAAGCGTAGGTGAGGTTGGCGATGGGCAGGGCAAAGTCAAAAGATCGCAGCCTGCGGCAGCTCCTACAGTTGGAACGTGTTTTCCCTGTAGGAGCTGCCGCAGGCTGCGATCTTTTTGCTTCCAAAAAAAGCCCCCGCCCAACCCACTGCGGATAGGGGACGCAGCGGGCTGGACGGGGGCTTCTTATTGCTGATCGATCACTGCGCGATGGTTTTCACCGAGACGCCGCGTTCGATTGGGGTTGAGCGACCATAGATATCTTCGAATCGCTCGATATCGTCTTCGCCGAGGTAGCTGCCCGATTGCACTTCGATGATTTCCAGCGGGATCTTGCCCGGGTTGCGCAGGCGATGCACCGAGGCGATCGGGATGTAGGTCGACTGGTTTTCGCAGAGCAGGAACACGTTTTCATCGCAGGTCACTTCGGCGGTGCCGCTGACCACGATCCAGTGTTCGGCACGGTGGTGGTGCATCTGCAGTGACAGGCATGCGCCCGGTTTGACCGAGATGTGCTTGACCTGGAAACGCCCGCCCATGTCCACCGAGTCGTAGGAGCCCCACGGACGATAGACCTCGCAGTGGTTCTGGGTTTCGCTGCGGCCCTGCTCGTTGAGGGTGTTGACCATCTGCTTGACGCCTTGGACCTTGTCCTTGTGCGCAATCATCATGGCGTCCTTGGTTTCGACTACCACAATGTTTTCCAGGCCGATCACCGACACCAGTTTGCCGTTGCCGTGGATCATGCAGTTCTTGCTGTCCTGAATCACCACGTCGCCTTTTGTGACGTTGCCGTTGGCGTCCTTCTCGTTGACTTCCCACAGCGACGACCAGCAACCGACATCACTCCAGCCAGCAGTCAGCGGCACTACGCAGGCGCGCTGGGTTTTTTCCATCACTGAATAGTCGATGGAGTTGTCCGGGCAGCAAGCGAAAGTCGCTTCGTCGAAAGTGATGGTGTCCGGGTCCTGCTCGCTGCGCTCAAGGGTCAGCAGGCAGGTGTCGTAGATGTCCGGATCGTGTTTTTTCAGCTCTTCGAGGAAGCGGCTGGCGCGGAACAGGAACATGCCGCTGTTCCAGAAGTAGCCACCCGATTCGACGTACTCGGTGGCACGTTTGACGTCAGGTTTTTCGACGAAGTGCGAGACGCGGCTGACGCCTTCCGGCAGCAACGAATCGGCGGTGGACTTGATGTAGCCGTAACCGGTTTCCGGTTTGGTGGCCGGTACGCCGAACAGCACCATTTCGCCGTTTTCGGCAGCAACGGTGGCCAGGGCGAGGGCGCGTTGCAGGGCTTTCTGATCTTCCAGCACGTGGTCGGCCGGCAGCACCAGCATCAGTTCGTCACGACCTTCGTTGACCAGCATCATCGCGGTCAGCGCCACGGCCGGCGCGGTGTTACGGCCGAACGGTTCCATCAGGATGCGCTGCACTTCGAGATTGCGGTTGCTCAACTGCTCGTTGACGATGAAACGGTGGTCCTTGTTGCAGACCACGATCGGCGTGTCCATGCCTTCGAACACCAGACGTTCGAGGGTTTGCTGGAACAGCGTGTGTTCGCCGGTCAGAGCGAGGAATTGCTTAGGGAATTGCTTGCGCGAAAGCGGCCAAAGACGTGAGCCGCTACCACCTGACAAGATCACCGGAATCATATTGTTTACTCCATAAAATCAATTGGGTCAGGCCTTTGTGGGAGCTAGCCTGCTAGCGATTGCATCACCTCGGTACATCAGAAAAACCGAGTTGCCTGAATCGCCGGCAGGCCGGCTCCCACAGAGAGCCGGGGCAGTTTTGAGAAATGATTAGCGCGTCGAAACCGGGCGTTTTACCCAGACTGGCGACAGGCTGCTGCCGCTGCCGGTGACGTACAGCACCGCTGCTTCACCGCGTTCCAGGGCAACCGGTTTGACGTCGCCGACTTTGGTCGCGCCGTCGTACAGCGCGAGGCTGACTTTCACCGGGTTGATTTCACGCTCACCACGGCCCTTGGCGGCCACGTTCGGCACCACGTCGGTCTTGCCGTCGGCGGTTTTCAGGGTCAGCGGTTTGTCGCTGAGGTTCTGCACGCGCACCAGCGACTTCTGCTTGTTCTTGAATGGCGGCTCTTCGATCAGTTGCGGCGCGCCGGAAGCGTTGTTGACCAAGGTGTAGTAGTGATCACCGGCAAGTTTCACGGGCAGGGTCTGGCTGCCGACTTTGGCGCTGTAATCGCCGCCCGGCATGAAGCTGAAATCGCTGCTGGCCAGTGGCGCAACATCGCTCAGGCTGGTGCTGCCGACCGTCGCGCTGACTTCAGCGTTGCTAGCGTTGTAGATCCGCACGAAGGTCGAGCCTTTCGGTGCGGTCGGGCCGTAGAGCGCGGCGTCGCCACCGGCAAATGCAGGTACGGAAAGCACGCTGAGGCCAGCAACCAGAGCGAAGCTTTTAGCGAGACGACGAGGAGTAGTAGTGAAAGTCATGGTGTACCTCTCTTTCAGTTTTGCGCCCGATCGGGCGTCTCGGATTTAGTGTTGATTGCTACGTTTTGTTGGCGCGCGCCGGCTTGTTTAAGCTCTGCGACCCACTGCGGGTGGGGGGGGCCGGTAAAAGGCGGGGGACAACCAAAAAGGGGACCGCGCCCCCCCCGGGGGGGCGCAGCGTAAAAAAACCCGGGCGCGCCCCCAAAAAAAAAAAAAACAAAAAAAAAAA